>JBKCXA010000679.1:0-2429 GCA_046316935.1 Prosthecobacter sp. | reverse complement strand
ACGATCATCCTTTCCACGCTGCTGTGGGCCAAGTGGGACAACATCATGGTGTGGATCGTCCTTTTCACCACCATCGGCCTCGGAGCGCTCGGCTTCCGCGATGACTACCTGAAGATCAGCAAGAAGAACTCCAAAGGCGTCTCCGCCCGCACGAAGCTCGTGTGGCAGACCAGTGTGGCTGTCATCGCGGGCTTTGCCTTCGCCTACCTCGTGCCTGCTGACAACGGCCACACGCTGCGTGCCCTTTACATTCCTTTCGTCAAAGACGCGGTGATTAGTGATATGGGCATCTTCGCCGTGGCGATGTTCTCGCTCATCATCGTCGGTGCGTCGAACGCGGTGAACCTCACCGATGGCCTCGACGGCCTCGCCACCGGCTGCTCGCTCACCACGGCGCTAGCCTACACCGGCTTTGGCTACATCTGCGGCAACGCGAAATACTCCGACTACCTCGGCGTCGCGCATCACAGCCTCGCCAACGAGCTTCCCATCATCGCCATGGCACTTGCTGGAGCCTGCTTGGGCTTCCTGTGGTTCAATGCGCATCCCGCGAAGATGTTCATGGGCGATACCGGCTCGCTCGCGCTTGGCGGCTGCATCGCGGCGCTCGCCATCGGCTGCAAACAGGAGATCGTTCTCGCCCTCGTCGGCGGTGTCTTCGTCATGGAGGCCATGAGCGTGATCCTGCAGGTCTGGAGCTTCAAATCACGCGGCAAGCGCATCTTCCGCATGGCCCCGATCCATCACCATTTCGAGCTCGCAGGCTGGCACGAGAACCAGGTCATCGTGCGCTTCTGGATCATGTCGCTGCTCTTTGCGCTGCTCGGTCTCGCCACGCTCAAACTTCGCTGATTGATGAAATTCGCCTCCCAACGTTTTGCAGTCCTCGGTGCTGGTCGCAGCGGCCTCGGTGCCGCGCGTCTGGCGCGGATGCATGGCGCGGAGGTGACGATTTTCGATGAAGGCGACAAGGCGAAGTCGGTGGAAGACTTCAAGTGCGTGCTCGGCCAGGCCGCGCGTGACCTCGTGGTCAAACCGGGTGACTTTGATCTCGTCATCATCAGCCCCGGACTCGATGAACACTGGCCTTTGCCGGCCAAATTCACGGCTACGGGGGTGCCGCTCGTCGGTGAGACCGAGTTTGGTTTCAATCTGACTGACATGCCGATGGTCGCCATCACCGGCACTAACGGCAAGAGCACCTGCACCGAGCTCATTGCGGCCCTTTTCAATGGCTGCGGCATGAAGTCGATCCCGTGCGGCAATCACGGCATGTCCTTGAGTGAAGTCGTCGCCAGCGGCGTAAAATACGACGTGCTGGCACTCGAGATCAGCAGCTTCCAATTGGAGACCATTCGCAAGTTTCGCGCCAAAGCCAGCTTGTGGCTCAACTTCGCCCCTGATCATCTTGACCGCTATCCGGGCATGCCGGAGTATTTTGCTGCGAAAGCCCGCATCTTCGAAAACTGCACCGAAAGCGATGTCGCCATCGTCAGGGCAGGGGAGAGCGTTTCGAGTGGCAAAGCGCAACGCTGGACCTTCTCCGCTTACGGCGCGGAAGCCGACTACAGCTACGCGAACGGCAAATTTTACCATTCCGGCCACGAGATCGGCTCCGCGGCGAATCTCAAAGTGCGCGGCAAGCACAACATGGAGAACGTGTTGGCCGCTTTGATGGCCGGAAAGGTCTATGGGCTCGAATTCGATGCCATGCTGAAGGCTTTGGCGGACTACGAGGTGCCTCGTCATCGCTGCGAACTCATCCGCACGCTCGCCGATCGCGAGTACATCAATGATTCCAAGGCCACGAACCTCCATGCGCTCGAAGCCTGCCTGCGTTCGCAAGAGCGGCCCATCGTTTTGATTGCTGGTGGCAAGGACAAGCAGCTCGACTACACGCCGCTGCGTGCCGAACTGAAGGGGCAGGTCCGCGCGATGGTCTTCATCGGCGAGATCGCATCGCAGCTCGAGCAGACCTTTGGCGACCTGCTGCCCTGCAAACGCGGCAAGGACATGGCGGAGGCCGTTTCGCTCGCCACGCAGCTCTCACAGCCCGGCGATGCCATCATCCTGAGCCCTGGCACGAGCAGTTTCGACATGTACACCGGCTACGGCCAGCGCGGTGATGCCTTCCGCGATGCTGTGAACGCCCTCACCTGATTTTCTCAAGACAAAACCCGACCAACCCGAACCCAGCGCACCATGAAAACAAAACGAAGCAAAAAAGACTCGCTGATCATCAAGCTGATGGATGGCGACCGTCACAAGCATCGTGTGGCTCTCGTCACTGACGAAGGCGAGTGGAACCAGCACGAACCCAACACCGGCATGGCACGCATGTTCGTGGTCATGCTTTTGATTCACGTCGTCCTCATCGGTGGCATCATCGTGTATGATTTCATGGGCGAGGAGGAGGCTCCGGTGCAGAC
>JBKCXA010000678.1:0-2686 GCA_046316935.1 Prosthecobacter sp. | reverse complement strand
CTGTTGGGCATGGCGTTGATGAGGATGTCCTCGTGAGGCGATGCTTTGCCTTTGGTGATCACGGGCCAGATATCGCGGCCATCGAGCGGATGCGCTTGATGGAGCGATCCGCCGGCGAGATTCACGAGCGTGGGGAACCAGTCCACCATGTGCAGCGGCTCATTGACGACGGTGCCGGGTTTGATCCGGCCGGGCCAGTTTGCCAAAGCGCAGACGCGTGTGCCGCCCTCGTAAAGCGTGCCCTTTTGCGCTCGGAGCCTGCCGTTGGAGCCACCACCGACGCCGGGGAGGCCGCCGTTGTCGCTGGAGAAAAGAATGAGCGTGTTGTTGATGAGCCCGCGTTTCTCCAACGCGGCCACGACTCGCCCGACTTGCTCATCGAGGCACTCAATCATCGCGGCATAGACCTGGCGCTTCTTGTCGGCGAAGTGCGCGTAGCGTTTCAAATACTCCGGTGGCGCCTGCAGAGGCGTGTGAGGGGCGTTGAAGGGCAGGTAAAGGAAGAAGGGCTTCTCGTCGTGCTTTTGCTCGATCACGCGCACGGCCTCATCGCCCAGCAACGAGGTCGCGTAGCCTTGGTCGTGACTTTCCTGGTCGTCGCGATGCCAGTCGTGGCCTCCATCGCGGGCGTGGGTGAAGAAGTCGATCGCGCCATTGTAATGGCCGTATTGAGTGTCGAACCCGCGCTGCATCGGCAGGTAGGCAGGCTGAAAATGGCCGAGATGCCACTTCCCGCTGATGTGTGTGGTGTAACCGGCTTCCTTCAGCGCCTGCGGCAGCGTGCGCTCGTCCAGCGGCAGGCCGTATTGCGCCCACGGGCGGACCACGCTGACCTGCAAGCCATGCCGGATCGGATACCGCCCCGTCATCAAAGCCGCGCGAGTCGGCGTGCAGACGGGCAGCACATAAAACTGCTCCAGCTTGGCCCCGCCCTCCGCGAGTTTGTCGAGATGCGGCGTCTTGATTTCATCACCATGCCAACCCACATCCGCCCAGCCAAGGTCATCGGCGAGGATGTAGATGATGTTGGGCTTGTCCGCAGCAATGACGGTGGTGAAAGACAGCAGAATGATGGTGAGGAGCTGTTTCATGGGGAGAATTGGCAACAGAATGAAGACAGCAGAATGTCTGAGGTTTGAGATTCAGGGACCATTCTGTTGCCTATTGAATCGTTGTGATCTCGACCCGGCTTCGATTGAGATTGACCCACTGGATGCCTTTCAGGCGGGTGTGAGCCAGCAGCACATCGAGATGACTTCGATACGCCTCTTGATCCCGATGGAGTGAAGTGATGACGAAGGCGTGATCTTCACTGTGCAGCTGGATGCGGTGGGTGCCGAGCAAGTTGTTGCCATCACGGAGTTCGAGACGTTGGACGCATCGGGGCTCGCCACCAAAGTAATGCACTAAGCCCTCGGCATAAAGATTGGCGGAGAAATGCGTCCCCCAGTCATGCAAAAGGTCACGCAGGTGGGCCACCAGTCGCTCGCAGTTCGCTGAAAGGAAGATCATGCCCGTTTTCCGGAGGGTGGCCTGTCTTCGATCCTTCGACTCAAGCGCATTCTGAAGCGCTTTTCCGCGCATTTTGGGTTCACCGAAGTTCAGCAGCTTCACGAGACGGATATCCTGCAGCATGGCGTAATTGAGGGCCTGCGAATCGTGATCGGAGGTGAGAGCAGAGACGACCTTCAGCTCGTAGAGCATGTGGTTGACCACCAGATCGAGGTAATACGTCTTTCGGAAGCTGCCATGCTCGACAACGAGCGGCACCTGAGTGTGAACCTCAAAGCCCAAGGCCCGCAACCGGGCGGCGACATCATTTTCATAGACTCTTTCATCAAAAAGTCGGCCAAACTTGTTGTGAGCCGCATAAGCGCAATCCATCACGGCCTTGTCGATCACGGCAAACTCCGTGTCAGAGACCGAATGGAGGTGGAGGGAAGGGTGGATGGGCATGGCGGGGAAAGGATTGGCAACAGAATGAAGACAGCAGAATGTTTCTTGAACAAGTTTCAGGGCCATTCTGTTGTCTTCATTCTGTTGCCGATAACTCAGTCCTTCTTCCCAGGACTCTCGATGACAAAAGCAGGCCGCGAGAGCACGGCGTTGGCTTTTGAGCCGTAGTAGTCGGAGCGCCAGAAGTTCTTCAAATCGGCGGCAGTAATGAGTTGGAGGCCGGGGGTGACGACGGCGGGGTTGCAGAGGATGTAGAGGTCGTCTTTCGCGATGTAGCCGCAAACGCTGAGCGTGTGACCGGCGAAGCCTCCGGCGTATTGCGGACCGATGTATTTGAAATCGACCACCACGGGGCGTCCGGCATCGAGGTCGCTCTTCAGCATGGCGGTAGCTTTTTCGAAACCGTCGTCATCGGGCGTGTAGGTGACGAGTTTCCACTTTTGGCCGATCTTCGCGGAGGCATCGAGCAGGTGCCACCAGTCGGTGCCGGTGCCGAGGGGCGAGGGGCAGAGTTTTTTGAAGTCCCAGCCGCAGATGTCGCTGCCTTGGAAGCGCGCAAACGTCGCGCAAGCGGTGCTGCCGCAGTTGTTGTAGCCTTGGAGGATGTGCGGCATCTGCACGAAGGCGAACTTGCCCGGCTCGCTCGTGCGCTGGCGATATTCGATGAGCTTCAAGAGGTCTGCGCCTTGCTGAGCGGAGGCGTTGTCGGAAGGTTGGGCGGGATGACCCG
>JBKCXA010000677.1:0-5887 GCA_046316935.1 Prosthecobacter sp. | reverse complement strand
ACAACACCGAGGCGATCAACAAGATCTTCGACAGCGACAAAGGCGCCCGCTACATCGGAGAGTTTGCAATTGGCTTCAATCGCGAGATCAAGGAGCCCATGCGTGACATCCTTTTCGACGAAAAAATAGCCGGCAGCTTCCACTTCACCCCTGGCCAGGCCTACGAGGGCCCCGCCGACAACGGCAACCGCAGCCAGGTGCACTGGGACCTCGTGAACATCCAGCGCCCCGAATACGGCGGCGGCGAGATCTGGTTCGATGGCAAGCTGATCCGCAAGGACGGCCAGTTCACCCTGCCGGAACTGAAGGCGCTGAATTATTGATCCGCGCTCATGACCCGGTTCCGCCCCTGCATTGACCTCCACGACGGTCGCGTGAAGCAAATCGTCGGCTCCTCGCTGCGTGATGATGGAACGGGTTTGAAGACCAATTTCGTCAGCGACCGCGACTCGGCGTGGTATGCCCGGCTCTACCAGCGTGACGGCTTGACCGGCGGACATGTGATCCTGCTTGGCAAAGGCAATGAGGCGGCTGCCAAATCCGCCGTGAGTGCGTTTCCAAATGGTTTGCAGATCGGCGGAGGCATCCGTCCGGAAAACGCGGCCGAGTATCTCGATGCAGGCGCGAGCCATGTGATCGTGACGAGCTACCTTTTCGAGTCGGATGGCACCTTCAGCGAAAAGAAGCTCGAAAGCATGGTGAAGGCCGCGGGCCGCGAAAAGCTCGTCATCGACCTCAGTTGCAAGGCGACGGCCACCGGATGGACGGTGGCCATGAACCGCTGGCAGACGCTGACAACGCTCGATGTGACGCCGGAGTCGCTAAAATGGCTCGCTCGACATTGCGCCGAGTTTTTGATCCATGCCGTGGATGTCGAGGGCAAGTGCGAGGGCATTGATGAGAAGCTCGTGAGCTTCCTCGGCGAGCATTCGACCATCCCGATGACCTACGCCGGAGGCATCCGCCATCTCGACGACCTCAAACGCATCGACGAACTGAGCCACGGCCGCGTGGATGGCACGGTGGGGAGCGCTCTCGACCTCTTCGGCGGCACCGGGGCGAAGTATGATGACCTCGTGGCGTGGAACCGGCGCGGTCAGGCAGGCCTTCGGGAGTGAAGTTGCAGGATTCGAGCGTTTCGTTTACTCTGCCCGCATGAGCACCGTCTTAGAGATCGAAGCCGCTATCAGCGAACTGCCCAAGCAGGAGTTTTGGAAGCTTGCCGAATGGTTCGATGATGTTCGCGAACGCACCTGGGATGAGCAGATGGCCGCCGATGCCCAGGCCGGGAAGCTGGACTTTCTTTTTGCGGAAGCGGAGGCCTCTCGTCAGGCGGGAAAAAACAAACCCTGGCCTGTCGGCGCATGAAATCCACGGCATCGCCTCGATTTTGGGAGCTGCTGAATGCCTTGCCACACGATATTCAAGAGTTGGCATCCAAGAACTACCGGCTGTGGCTGGAAAATCCCCAGCACCATTCCCTGAATTACAAACGGCTGGCTGGAGGAGGACACCGGTTTTCTGTGCGAGTGGGAGATCACTACCGCGCCATCGCCTGGAAACTGGCGGACGGTGGGGTGGAATGGGTTTGGATTGGCAGCCATGCCGACTACGACCAGCTGCTGAATCGAAGGTGAACTGCCTGACTTCTCAGCGAAACAGCTTCGTGCCCGCCTTGTAATGGTCGGCATGCTCGGCCATGCGCATTTCGACACGCTCACGAATGGTGCGCTCGCCGATGCCATCGTGCTTGGTGGCGACGAGGGCTTTGAGCAGGTCGATGAGTGATTTCACATCGTCCATCATGACAAACTCGGGGCTGATCTGGCGCTGCGGCCCGATGTTGTGATAATTTCCCAGCGGCACGGAGATGCCCACGCTGCGCACACCGGCGGCCTGCACTGCCGTGGCCTCGCACGCGCCCGCATCGAGCAGGCAGCGCTGGACGCGGATGGCCTGCTCCTTGGCCGTGGTGGTCAAAACGGCCACCGCCTCGCTGTCGAACACGGAAACGCGATCTCCCACACGAACCATCGGTCCCTGCCCCATCACCGCGCCATTCACCGGGCGACTGGTTTCGATCGAGACAAACACGCTGTCCTTCCCGAAGGGCCAGTTTTGAGCCAGATGCCAGGCACCGAGCCAGCCGACCTCCTCCGCGCGGGTAAACACCGCATGCACCGTGGTCTTGATCTCCAGCCGGGCGAGCTCGATGAGCGTCATGACGATGATCGCGCAGCCGATGAGGTCATCACACGCGGCGGCCTCGATGCGGGTGCCAGTGACCTTGACCGGAAAATTCCAGGTGGCGATCTCGCCATGGGATTTGCGCAGACCGCGTTTGATGGCGGCGTCCATCTCAGGAATCACACTGCCGCCGAGGAACTCCCAACCATCATCCCCCTGCACAAAGGCCGGATGGTCCATGTGGGCTCCGAAGACCCAGGTGGGCTTGCTGCGTGAAGTGCCGTTCTTGTAGGTCACGAGCAGGTTGCCGAACTTGTCACGCTTGACCTTCACAAACGGCGTGTCCTTCAAAAGAGCCTCGATCTCGGCGCGGACATGGTACTCATGAAACGGGGCCGTGGGCTGCTTGAGAAGTCGCTTGAGGATGCTAGGGAGGCTATGGGACATGAAGTCCACCGTAACGCACTTTTCATAAACGCCAACACCTCGTGAAGAAGCTCCGCTATTTCCTGGAAACCGCCCTGCTGGAGGTCGTGGCGTGGATTTTACCACGTCTTCCCCGTCCGGTGCTGCTGGCCCTGGCCCGAGGCATCGGCACGCTGGCGTTTCATCTGGACAAACGCGGCCGCACGACGGCCCTGGACAACCTGAAGCATGCCTTTGGAGACCAATACGACGAGGCGGGTCGCCGCCGCATCGCCAAAGGCTCGTATCAAACCTTTGCGCGGACATTTCTGGACCTGTTTTGGTCTTCACGGCTCACGAAGGACAACTGGCAGCCCTTCTTTGACATCCACATCCCGCAGCCAGAAATCGAGGACCAGGCACGCCGCACCGGCGGTGTGTGGGTCACCCCGCATTTCGGCAACTTCGAGTTGGTGAGCATGATCTGGGGCTTCCGCGGTTTCCCCTTCACCGTGGTGGCGCAGGACTTCAAAAACCCCGCTCTCACGCGGCTCTTCACCAAGCTGCGCCAGCACTCCGGCCACACCATCATCCCGCAGGAGAACGCGATGATCAAACTCATCAAAACGCTCAAGCGTCAGGGACATGCCGGGCTGCTCACGGATCTGAACATCGTTCCAGGCAAGGCCGCCGCAGCCATCCAGTGCTTCGGCATGTGGACCTGTGTGCCCACGCTGCATGTCGAACTGGCAAAGCGGCTCGGCCTTTCCATCATCACCGGCGTGTGCCGTCCTCTGGTAGGTGGCCGCTACGAAGCGCGGTTGTTTGAAGCCATCCAGCCGGGGCCTGATGATGACACGCGTGAGCTCACCCAGCGCGTATGGAATGATTTCGAGGCCGCCATCCGCGAGCATCCCGAGTGCTGGATGTGGATGTACAAGCACTGGCGCTACATCCCGAATGCCGACATCTGCGCGAAGGATCCCGCCTATCCCGACTATTCGTATGCGAATGCCACCTTCCTGGAGATGATCCCGGAATCCCTGCGCCCGAAAGCATCATGAAATCACATCGGCGGCTTCACCAGCATGCTGGCGGCGCTTGGCGTGCCGCTGCGGGCCGAGGCCCCGCTGAGCATGGTTTTGCCAGTCAGACGGCATGACATGTAACCAACGAAGATCTCCGCCCTCATCTCGACAGGCAGCCTCTCCTCGTCATCGGAGACCCAGATGGTGGCGGTCTTCATTTTTTTATAGCTGGAGAGCACGAGGGACTCGCGGTCGATTTTGCGGATCTTCACCGCGAGCTTGATGCAGGGCTTGTCCTTGCCATCGACCTTCAAATTCTCACGCCCCAGCACTTCAAAGGTCGTCAGGTAAGGCTTGTCCCAGGGCTGCACCACGCGGGTGACGCTCTCGCCATTCGCCAGCGGCAGCCCGCGAACGAAAAGAATGATCGAGAGCAGATCCTCCACGGGCGAAAAGCCGCAAACATGCGTGCTGGTGCTGGCCGCGCCTTCCTTTGGCAGGATGGTGGACTCCGTGATGACACGCTTCGGCTGGAACGAGACACGATAGCGGCAGGTCTCGCTGCGGTCCGTCTCACTATGCTGCATGAAAACCGGGTGCAGCGTGTCACGGCGGATGATCGAGGACATCGTGCAGTCATAGGTCCAAAGCGTGCGGGCAAAGCCGGTGCTCGATGCCTGTGCGGTGGCCCGCCAGTAGTTCCCTCCTGCCTCCTGCACCGTCACGCGAGCGGTGCCGGCCTTGATGCTGTTGTTCCATCCCAACTCAAAATCCAAAACACAGGGCGGCACATTTAAGAAGCCGGGTTTTTCCTGCGTCAGCGAGGGTGCCCATTCCGGCTGGGCGAGTCCGGAGGAGGTGAAAACGAGAGCGACGATCAGAAAGCGCATGCGGCAGGGATTTAAACGGACCTTTGACGCATGCTTTCGCTCAATCTTCAGCTTTGGATGCCATTCACTGCCCGAGGCTGAGATATTCCCGCACCGTGTGGTTCATCGCCCGCCTCGCCATCGGAAAACTCTCCGCCACGAGGCCGAGCGTCTCCTCCAGCTCGAATTCATCCGCCAGCACATGCCGTTGCGCCGCCTCGAGATGGCTGACGACGACCTGCTCGTAGTAGTCCACATCGGGCGCACCACGGCGCTCCGCACGGCGATGAATGAAATCGGGATACAGGCAGGTCAGCACGAGGAACTGGTTCGCACACTGCACATGCAGGAAAAACTTGTGATGCCCGCCCGCCTCTTGAATGGCCTCCAGGTAGTCCACGCTGTAAAGACTGTCCACGCGGCGGTTGATATCGTCCGGCCCTTTGGAGGCTCCGCAGCCGAAATCGGCAAACACGACCGCCATGTAGTCCGCCACCTTCATCGCCGTGATACCGCGCTCCTTGAGCGTGTGACGAATGACGAGGAAGAAGAAAAGCTCCGGTGACACCTGCAGTCCTCGTTTCGACATCACGACCTCGTCAAACAGGCGGTCGTTGTCGAGGATGAGCGAGATCGCGTCCGGATCATCGAGGATGGCGTTGAAGCCCTCCCGGTTTCGATCCGTGGGAGCCAGAGTGTCCCGAATAAAATACCAGTCCGCCGGGGTGAAGCGGAACCAGCAGCCAGGGCGAGGAAAGCGCGTCATGGTGAGAAGGCTTGTGCTGAGAGTCTCAGTTAGCATAACCAGTGCCAGTTGTGATTGGCACCTTCGACGCGGCCGTTTGGCGGGACGTTCAAACTCCCTTCAACGCACCCGCACTGCCGTCATCTTCTCCGAGTCACGGGCGTAGAGCACGCCATCCGCGTAGGCGGCATGGCTGCGATGGCGCAGGCCAAGGATCTGCGTGGTGCTGAGAAGTTCAAATTTGTCCGCCGCGGCCTTCACGACCCAAAGCTCACCACGCTCAGTGACGATGAGCAGCTTGTCCCGCACACGGATGAGCGTGCCGCCGGGCACGGCGTCAGGCGCTTCCCATTTCACGGTGCCATCGGCGGCGGAAATGCAACGAAGCGTGGCCCCGCTCTCCTGCCTGCCGTGAAAGCCGTAGAGATGACCGTCATGGTAAACAGGTGTCGAGTAATGGCAGTCGAGCGCCTCGGTTTTGTTCCAAACGTTCGTGAGCCGCTTCTCCTTGGTGCTCCATTCCCACACGCCCGCACCCACATCGTAGCTGGCGGAGAAGAACAATCTGCCAGGGCCGCAGGCCAGCGGCGTGGCGGCATTCACGCTGGCATCCATCTCGGCCCGGAAACGCTCATCCGCCAGCACCTCGCCAC
>JBKCXA010000676.1:0-2387 GCA_046316935.1 Prosthecobacter sp. | reverse complement strand
ATGCTACGGCACTCTCACCTTGGCCAAGTTGGACGCCAGCATCTGGCAGATCGACGCCGTCAGCACCTACTCCGGAGCCACCCAGATCGACGACGGCACCCTGCGTATCGGCGCTGCGAATGTGCTTCCCGCCACCACCGCCGTTCGCCTCGGCACTGGCACCACGGCGGGTGTGCTGGATTTGAACGGTTTTGACCAGACCATCGGCAGCCTCACCTCCTCCACCAACAGCACCACCGCCACCAATCAGATCCTCGTCGCCACAGGCAAAACGCTCACCATCAATGGAGCCGTCACTCTGGGTGCCAATGTGGACGTCTCCACCACCCTCGTCACAGCCAGCGGCGGAGGAGCCATCGTGGTAAACAGCGCCGGGGCGAACTTCCAGGTCGGCGGTGCCACAGGCGGCACCAATGAAAACACCGCCACGGTGGATTTCAGCGGCCTCAGTTCCTTCACCGCCAATCTTGGCACCGGAACCTTCCGCATCGGCGATGCCAATACCGCGAGCGGAACTCCGGCACCTGCCACCATGAAGCTCGCGGCTACGAACACGATCACCGCGGCGGCCATTCGGGTGGGTGACGGCAGCGGCTTTGGTAACAATCACACGCTTACCTTGGGCTCCGGGGTCAACACTCTCAACGCAGACACGCTCAATGTCGGCTCTGCTGGTGCCAATATCCGCTCCAGTGGCACGGTGAATTTCGATGCGGGGGACACCACCGGCTCCGTCCAAGTTCGTGCCTCGGATGGCACAGGTCGAGCCACCATCAATATGGTCAATTCTAGCGGCAACACCGCCGCCGACATGGACTCCACCGTCAATCTCGCTGGCCATACCGCCAACATCCTCGCCAGCACCCTCACCATGGCCACTCGAACCACCGGCACGGGTGTAGCCACTGCCGCGCTGACCTTCGACCAAGGCACGCTGGATGTCACCACGCTCAACATGGCCTCCCGCACCGGTGCAGGCACTGGAAATGCCACCGCCACCCTGAATCTCGGTGACAGCGCCGCTCCCGGCTCGCCAACCACCACCATCGGCACCGTCAACATGGCCGTGAATACCTCCGCAGGCGGCACCGTGACTTCCAACATGGTCATCACGGGTGGCACGGTGAATATCGGCACCGGCTCCGGCACCGCCATCAACATGGCCAATGCTGCCGCCAGCCGCACCTCCGTCTCCAGTATCAATCTAACTGGCGGCACCCTCTCCGCCACCGGCAACATTGTCCGCACCGGCGGTGCGGGCACCGAAACGGCCACCACCACCGTCAACGGCGGCACGTTGAACATGAATGGCAACAGCATCGGCACAGCGGGCGCTCAGATCGCCCTTCAGGCTCAGTCTGGCACCTTGAGTGGGCTTTCCGAGCTCAACGGCGGCGGCCTCCTCACCAAGTCCACCACCGGTGCCCTCAGCATGGGCAATGGCAATACCTACACTGGCGGCACGCTTGTTTCGGATGGCACGCTGCTTGCCACCAATTCCACCGGCTCCGCCACGGGTTCTGGTGCAGTCACCGTCGCCGCCGCCGGCACTCTCGGCGGCACGGGTTCCATCATCGCTGCTTCTGGCAACAACATCACCATCAATGGCACTCTGGATGCCGGCATGCCCACGTCTTCCAGCGGCTCGGCGCTCGCTCTCACCGTGGGTGGCGCGGGTTCCCTTGCCCTGAGCGGCACCACCCTCTTCCAGCTCTTCACCAACGACAACCTGGGCACGCTCAACGGCGTCACCGCCGCCGATCGGGTGGTCGTGAATGCGCCAAACTGGTCCAATGTGGTCTTTGGCGGCTCCAGCAGCCTCACCATCACCACGGGCCTCACCGCCACCACCTTTGTCGCTGGCGACTCATGGAGAATCTTCGATTGGACGGGAGTCGCCGCAGGCACGGCTCCTCTTCAGGGCACGAATGGCTTCAATTCCATCATAGCTCCCACCCTTGATGTGAACCTCGGCTGGGACTACAGCAATCTGTTCACAACGGGCACGATCTCGGTCATTGTGATTCCGGAGCCTTCCCGCGCCCTTCTCCTCATGCTCGGCCTTCTCGGCCTCATGATGCGCCGCCGCCGCAACTGAAGCCCGAGGCTGGTTTTCAGTTTTTAGTTCCCAAAAATCCCATTTCAGTGCAAAACGCTCCGCTGGCTCTAGCGGGGCGTTTTGCACTTTCAGCACACAACCCGCGAAAAACGCCCATTTCCCTCGTTTAACCACGCTCTCACCATCATGAACACCACCCAAACCACCCGCCGCACCTTCGTTCGCGGCACTGTCGCCGGCGCGGCCAGCCTCGCCGTCCTTCCTTCCTACTCCGCTCCTATCGGTGCCAATGACGACGTCCGCGTCGCGGTCATCGGCTTCAATGCTC
>JBKCXA010000675.1:0-2013 GCA_046316935.1 Prosthecobacter sp. | reverse complement strand
TTCGTAACGCACGACGCGGTAACTCGATGTGCGTGTGAATGGCCTCCAGCATGGCATCGAGCGATTTCCGACTCATCGCCCCATCGAACAGCGGCGTGTCGAGGAAGTGCGGAATGCTCCGGCGCCCGTAAAGACTATGCCGCGTGCCCGCGATGCCGTTCAGCGCCGCCGCGAGCGTCACCGCGTGATCGTTCCAAGGCTTCTGCCCATCGTGAAACGCCGCCTCGCGCAGCTTGCGGTCCGGCTCGGACATCAAAGCGCGGCGTCGCGACATGGGAACGGTCTCCTTGCGCCCATCCGGGAAGGTCATCTGGAATTCCATCTTGCCCGTGAGCGTGTCGTAAAGCCGTCCCCAGGCATGCAGGCCGTTCACATTCAGATCCGCCGCCAGCGATTCCATCTCCGCGCTCATCTGATGCTGTCCCTCGTAGCGCAAACGCTTCACCGCATGCTCCGCGTTCTTCAAAGACGCATCCGCCAGCATCGCCGCAAAGGCTTCCTCGCTCAGCGCCGCCAGCGTGGACCGCAGCGAGGCCATCAGCTTCGTGCTCTCCGCCTCCAGCGTGGAAATCCAAGCCTCGTCAGCCTTCACCGACTCGTTATTGGCATCATCCGCTGAAAGGCATCCCAGATAAGCCGACAGGTGCCCGAGCCGGTCGCTGAGGGATTCGATGTCGTTGATGGTCCGGGCGAGTTCCTTCGTGTCGGAGGTCAGCGCCGCCGTGCGTGCCTTCATCGCCTCGATGTCGCGGACGAGGGCGGCTTTGAATTCGGTGTAGTCTGCTTCGCCAAAACCGGAAAACCAGGATTCGAGCGACCAGCGGTCTGGAGTGGTGGGGGAGGGATGGAACATTCATCCTTCGTTACGGCAGAAGGCAGGCGGCGCAACTTTGGCCCGGCCGTTGTTTGCCTCGCCGGATCTTTCTCAAGCAGCGGCGACCATATTGGAGCGGATAAGTGAGTTCCAGAAGGATTCGATCAGCATGTTGTTGGCCCGAGGTTCCGGGGCCAGCGGGGCTTGAATGTCGAGGTGGGTGAGGCCACGGAGTTCCGAGAGGACCTCGCCGTAGGCGGGCATGGCGTTCCAGCCGAGGGAGGGTTCGGTGGTGGTTGCTTGAGCGTGAGAGGAGGGGCTGAAGGCGTTCATGGTAGTATCGGGAGTGAGAGGTTTTGGGGCGGGAAGGAGGGTATTTCGTGCTTTGAGAGGGTTTGATTCGCAGGTTTGCCGGGGTGATTGCTTTCGAGAGTGAGAATCGCGTCACAAAAATGAGAATTAGAAGCCAGCAGGATGACGGGCAATGAAGCCAGCCATGCTGCGGCTCTTGGTGCGCCAGCGGGGGCCTTCGCCAGTGATCTGGCCGGAGGTGTCCATGCGAAGACCGCAGATGGTCATGAAAACATGCTCGCCAGGCTTCACCCAGATGGTGATGTAGCGGCCGGGGCCGGCTTCGCCATAGCTGGCGAAGGCACCGCTGGCGAGAGGGGCGCGAAGAAGGCCGGCCTTGATGAGGACATAAGAAACGCTGCCGGAGCAGTCGTAGGCGTTGTCTTCGACGCTGGCGTGGCCGCCGCCGCGGACGTAGGGCTTGTTCTGGAGCTTGTTGGCGGCGTAAACGGCGTGCTGGATCTGGGCGGGGGCGTTGGAGGCGACGGAGGCGAAGCGGCCGTCGAAGCGGATCTGGGCGTTGCCAGCGGCAGGGGCGGCGGCGCGGGGAGCGGCGACAGGGGTGGCGCGGGGAGCGGAACGGGCGGCGGCAGCGGCCTGCTGGGCGTGGTAGGCGGCCCAGGCTTGGGCGTTGGCCTGCTGCTGGCGGTAGTAGGCGGCCCAGGCGGCCTGGTTCTGAGCGTAGGCGGCAGCCTGCTGGGCCTGGTTGGCGGCGTAGTAGCCGGCGGCGTAGTAGCCTTGCTGGGCGGAGGCGGGAGCAACGAAGGCCGCGAGGAGGAGGGCGGAGGCGGCGAGGAGGATGTTGCGTGCGGCGTTCATGGCGTTTCTCAGTGTTGTGGGAATTATAA
>JBKCXA010000674.1:0-6644 GCA_046316935.1 Prosthecobacter sp. | reverse complement strand
GCTCCTCGACGAGTTTCTTTGAGTTCTCGTCCAGCGGATTGCCGCTGAGGTTGATCTGGCAATACGGAGCCCATTCGCGAGGGCCGTCGTTGTCCTTCTTCCACATGCGGTGCAGGGGTTTGATATCGGAAATCTTGTTGTCGTCCAGGAAGAGGAACTGGAGGTCGGTGAGCGGTTCGAGGGGCGCGAGGTCGGTGACGGCGTTTCCCTTCAACGAGAGCATGGAGAGCCATTTCATGCCGCCGATGCCCTGCAGGCTGGTGATTTGATTGCCATCGAGATAGAGGGTCCACACCTTCGGCAGCTTGAAGAGGGCGGAGGCATCCTTGATCTGATTCCCGGCCAGGTAGAGGCTGGTGAGCGACTGGATGCCGCCGAGCGCGGAGACGTCGGCGACCTTGTTGTTGGTGAGCGCGATGTATTGCAGCGCCTTGCAGGTGCTCAGCGGCGTGATGTCCGCCACCTGGTTGCCGGCGAGGTCGAGGAATTGCAGCCGCTCGAGGCCCTTCAGCGGAGTGAGACTGGCCACCTGATTGTCCGGCAGGGTCAGAGAAGCCAGCGCGGTGCATTTTTCGAGGCCGCTGAGGTCTTTGATGCCGGCCTTGCGTGCTTCAATGATGGCCACGTTGGCCACTTCCTCGACGAGCAGCGGCTCCGCATTGTCCCGTTTGGCGAAGACCTGCCGGCGCACGGCGGCTTCGAGCGCCTTGTCCGGAAAAACAGCCACAGGCTTCGGCGGTGGAGGTGGCGCGGCGGGCTTGGTCTCGGGTTTTGCGGCGGTCGCGGGCTTCGCCGGAGTGGCGGGCTTGGTTTCGGGCTTCGCGGCGGTCGCGGGCTTTGCCGGAGGAGCGGGCGTGGCAGGCTTGGCCGGTGCGGCAGCGGGAGCTGGTTTGGTTTCCGGCTTCGCCGCCGGTGGCGGTGTGGCTGCTGGCTTGGCGGGCGGGGGCGTAGTCTTGGCGGCAGGCGGAGTGGCCGGGGCGGGCTTCGGTGGCTCGGGCTTCTTATCCTGGGCTGCGAGACTGACGGACAAGGCCGCGGTGGCGAGGAGGATGAGGGAGGTTTTCATGGGAGTCACTTCAGGGCCATCATATACGCCGATGGCGGGTTGCATGTTGAGGAAAAATCGGCTCTGTCGCCGCCACCATGGTCAATGTCATTGTTCTTCTCGAAATCGATCCGCAGCGTGTGGACGAGTTTTTGTCCCTCGCCCTCGAAAACGCCGCCGCCTCCCGCGAGGAACCTGGCTGCCTGCGCTTTGAAGTGAGCCGCGATGCCACGAATCCTTATCTTTTCGCCCTCAGCGAAAGCTATCGCGACCAGGCCGCCATGGATGCCCACTATACCACGCCTCATGTGGCCAAGTGGCGTGCGAACTCCCCCGGCATCGTCCTCAAGCGCTGGGCCGCCAAAGGCGAGGTGATCGGCTAAACCTGCTCGAACTCCGTCTGCCGGTCAGCACTCGAAAAGCAGATCACCATCTCCGCATCGACGCCGTCGAGGGCTTTCGCGTTATGCCACTGGCCCGCAGGAATCGAGATCGTGTCGCCGGGCCGAAGGATGAAACGCTGATCACCGAGGCTGTGCTCGATGCGGCCGGAGAGGAGGTGAAGAATCTCGTCGCAGTTCGGATGGCGGTGGCGCGGGTTTTCCTGATCCGCCGGGATCACCCCGCGGCCAACGGTCATCGTGGTGGAGTGCCCGATCTCCCGCGAAGCACGCCAGGTGAGACGGCGCCAGGGTTGATCGAAACGAATGCCTTCAGACAGGGAGAGGACGCTCATGTGGGATGCAGGATCAAGGATTCAGCGACCGCCGCAAGTCCATCACCGTCGTGGTGATGTGCTCTTCAGTGTTTTCGCTCCAGCGGGTAGGATGACTGCCGTAGATCATCGCGCCGCCGCCCTCGTAGCCGCCTTCCTTCCAGATGCGCCGGCTGGGGATGTAGGCCATCACGTCGTTCGTGTAACCGCTGACCCACACAATCGGATCAGTGATCTCGGCTTTGAAACGCAGCGCGTAATCAATGACGACCTCGCCGCCGAGCGTGATCCAGGTGAGGTCCTTGCCGAGACGCAGCACCTGCACCGGATACGGATAGCTCGCGGGCAGCGGCCCCTCCTTCTCGATGCGATCCAGCACCCGCGTGGCATGCGTGGAGAGCCATTTGTCCGCCGACTTCTGCTCCTCGAGCAGTTTTTCCTTCGTCGGCAGCGTGTCGTAGGCCAGCGGGATCTCGCGATACGCCGCGCGGATGGGACCGGTGAGGCGCTTCATGTGCGTTTGCAGCGCGGACTCGACCGCCGTGGCCAGCGTCTGCCCGTGAGTCTGCGCCAGCTCCATCGTGCGGCGCGGATAGGGATTCTGATCGCCGCTGCAGCCATTCATGAACATCGCCACCGCACCCGGGTGTGCCTTTTCGATGCCTTGCTGCGCATAGCCCGCGTAGTCGCCGCTGAATTTCTGATGGCCCAGCGTCGTGCAGTGGCACGCGTAGCCAAAAATGACGGCCAGCTCTTTGCCATCGGCGCTGGTGGCTTTCAAAACCGGCACCGTGTGATCCACCGGCCCCGCTGGATTCGGAAAATTGCTCCAGCCACCCTTTCCATCCGGCGTGCGGCGATTCATCGCGAAGCCGCAACGGGCCTGGCTGTAGTCCAGATGCGCCGGGACCGCTTTGTTCAGTGCCTCGCCAATCAGGCGCAGGATCGTGTTTTCGAGCGCGGTGGTGTATTCCGCCGCCTCCTGCTCACGCTGCGCCAGATCATCCGCCCCGTAAAGCCGGCTCGTGCGCAACTCCGGCCCGCTGTGCGTGTGCGAGGCATTGATGGCGAGGTTCGCCGGCTCGATGCCATGCTCCTTCTTCGCCCGCTCCGCCACCGCCAGCCGCAGATTCCTCGGTACACCGATCAAATCGAGCGTCACCAGCACGAAACGACCGCCTTCTTGATCGGTGAGCACAAAAGCCTTCGCGAAGAGATCCAGTTCCACGCCCTCCGAAGGCTTCGTGCGTGCCGCGTAGCCCGCCATCCACATCGACTTCTCCGGCGTGATCTTCGCTGCTGCCGCGCCCGCCTTCCAAGCCGTCTTCTCCTCCACCGGAGCCGCAGCGATGACAAACAACGAAAGGAGAAGTGGAAGCCAGAGTTTCATGCCGTGATTGTAAGCCGACCTGAGTCTGAATCTTTCCCATCCAACCATGCGCTCCCTCATCCTTCTTCCTCTCCTCACTCTCGCAGCCCTCGCTCAGCAGCCGAAACCCGCGCCAACCAAGCTCGCGCCCGAAGTCACGGCCTCACTCGAAGCCCATCCGGGCCTCGTTTACGCTCGCTACGGCCAGCGGGAGATGCAGCTCGATCTTTGGAAGCCGAAAACGGCCTCGCAGCCGCTGCCCGCCATCATCTGCATCCACGGTGGCGGTTGGTATAAGGGCGAGCGTTCCAACATGGCGAACCTCGCGCAGGCTTTGGCCGCGAAGGGTTTCGTCACGGCCACCATCAGCTATCGCCTCAGCGGCGAGGCGAAGTTTCCCGCCGCCATGCAGGACTGCAAGGCCGCCGTGCGCTTCCTACGGGCCAATGCGGACAAGTTTGGCATCGACGCGAAGGCCATCGGCGTCACCGGCCTCTCGGCTGGCGGTCATCTCGCCGCGCTGCTCACCACCAGCGGCGGCGTGAAGGAACTCGAAGGCGATGGCGGCCACGCGGACACGTCCAGCGCCGTGCAGGCCGGCATCGCCATGGGTGCGCAGAGCGATCTCGAAAGCGCCCGCATCGGCGAACTCAGCGGCAAGACCGACGACCCCTTCTACCGCACCTTCCTCGGCGATTCACAGGCCGCGATCCCGCAGACCTACGCCCTCGCCTCGCCACGCCATCATCTCGACAAAGCCGATCCCCCCCTGCTCTTCATGACCGGCGAACTCGACGACACCAGCACGCACGCCGACGACGCCCGTGCCGATTTGGAAAAGCTCGGCATCCCCACCGGTCTCACGCTCATCCCCCATGCACCGCATGCGTTTCTCGGCCAGCAGAAGGCCTTCGACACCTGCGTGAGCGCCAGCGCTGAGTTCTTCAAGAAGCATCTGAAGAGGTGAGGTGGGTCAAGGCTACGCCGTCAAAAGGTCAAGGTGGTCAAGAGGTGACCTACTTGACCCTCTTGACGACTCTTTGACCACCTCTTGACGCCTCTCTCCCGTCTGAGATTTTCCCGAAAAAGTGGAACTGACGGGCGAATTCAGATGCATGATGGGACCGCGCCGGATTCACAGCCATCGGCGCTCTCCCAGCCATGAACTCTCGTTTCATCCTCTGCCTTGTTTTGCTCTTATGCAGTCCGCTTGTGGCGCAGGAGGTGCCTTCAGCCGATCCGCTGAATGCCGCCACGGCAGCGGCATCGAGCGCTCTTGGGGTGAATGATGTGCGTCTGCCCGGCGTGGGCATCGCGGAGGGCATTTCCGAGATCACGGGCGTGGCGGTGAGTCCGCTGCTGGGCGTGAGTGTGATTGGTGCCTGGACGTGGTGGAAGACGGATGCGCAATTGCGGGACAAACTGCCTTGGTATTGCCAGCCGCTGGTGTGGGGCATCGGGCTGGGCCTCATCGGCCTGTGCCTGATGAAGGACATCCTCGGCGCGATGGTGCCGGCGATTGCGAAGAAGCCGCTCGACTGGATCGAGCTGTTCGAAGACAAGGCGAGCGCCCTGGTGGCGAGCACGGCTTTTGTGCCATTGGTGGCCATCGCGATGTCGCAGGTGGATCGCATTCAGCGCGAGGCATCCTCCGGCGTGGCGATGCTGCCGCTGGCCTCCATCGCGGATTCAGCGGTGCACACGCCATGGATCGCGGTGCCGGTGGCGGTGGCCGCGTTTCTCGTCGTTTGGCTTAGCTCGCATGCAATCAATGTGCTCATCGCTTTCTCGCCCTTCGGCCTCGTGGATACCGGGTTGAAGCTCACGAAGCTGGCCATCCTGACGGTGGTGGCAGGCAGCGCGGCCATTCATCCTTGGGTGGGGGCCGCGGTGGCGCTCGTGTTGATCGTCATCGGCATGCTGATGGCTGGCTGGTCGCTGCGCCTGATGATTTTTGGCATGCTGATGGGCCGTGATTTGATCCTCGATACGCGTGCGGACAAAACGGAGGTGCAAACCGGCACGAAAGCGTTCCTGGCTCGTCGCACGGCGGGCGTGCCGGTGCGCACGATGGGCTTGGTGGTGCTCGATGAGCTTGGGCGTCCGCGTTTCGAATGGCGGAGCTGGTTTCTCGGCCCAAAGCGCAGCCTGCCGCTGGAGGAAAGCAGCCTCGTGATGTGCAAAGGCATCGTGAATCCCTGTATTGCTCAGCGTGCGGATGGGAACAGCCGCCCACGCAGCCTGTTGGTGCTGCGTCCCCGCTATCGCGGCATCGAGGAGGCGCTCGCCGCCCATCTTGGCTGCCGTGAGGTGATGGATAATGCCCTCGTCCGCGGCTTCCGCGCCGCGAAGCAGTGGTTCGCCGATGTCTTCAATGTGGATCGGCTTGTCGTGGTCAATGGTAGCGGTCGCTCCATCACTTGAGTCACTCCGGTCTCTTGTTTCCGCGGATTTCGGCAGCTTGCGCATCCGCCGCATCCGCCTATGAGAGCGGCCCGCATGCACCTGTTCCATTACCAAAACGACCGCCTCCACTGCGAAGACACCGACCTCGGCTCCCTGGCCGCGAAGCACGGCACGCCGCTTTACGTTTACAGCAAGGGCACCATCACGAGCCACTACCAGCGTCTCGATGCGGCGCTCGACCCTCTCGACCACCTCGTCTGCTACGCGGTGAAGGCGAACTCGAACCTCGCCATCCTCAGCACCATCGCCAAGCTCGGTGGCGGCTTTGACATCGTCTCCGCAGGTGAACTTTACCGCGTCATCAAAGCGGGCGGCGATCCCTCGAAATGCACCTTTGCCGGCGTGGGCAAGACCCGCGCCGAGATCGAGTTCGCGCTCGAAAAAGGCATTTACTGCTTCAACGCCGAGTCCGAGGCGGAGCTGCGCTACATCAATCAGGTGGCCGGTGAGCTTGGCAAGAAGGCTCCCGTGGCCGTGCGCGTGAACCCGAACGTGGATGCCAAGACGCACGCGAAGATCACCACCGGCAAGAGCGAGAATAAATTCGGCATCGACTTCGACCAGGTGCTCGATGTGTATGCCCGCGCGGCGAAGGAGTGCCCGAACCTCGAGATCCGTGGCGTGCAGATGCACATCGGCTCGCAGCTCACCAGCGTGACCCCGTTCCGCGAGGCCGTGGAGAAGGTTATCCCGATGGTGAAGGAGATCCAGCGCCTGCATGGCATTAAGTTTTTCAGCATCGGCGGCGGCATCGGCATCAATTACAAGCAGAGCCTCGACTCCGGCGCGTCCACCTGGTGGGAATCGAACAGCGAGGTGCATCCGCTCACCGTGCAGGCCTATGCCGAGGCCGTGGTGCCGCTGCTCCAGCCACTGGGCCTGCGCATCCTCTGCGAGCCCGGCCGCTTCATGGTCGGCAATGCCGGCGTGCTGCTCACGAGCGTGCTTTACGAGAAACGCGGCAGCGCCAAGACCTTCAAGATTGTGGATGCCGGCATGAATGACCTCATCAGCCCCACGCTTTACGAAGGCTGGCATCAAATCGTGCC
>JBKCXA010000673.1:0-3579 GCA_046316935.1 Prosthecobacter sp. | reverse complement strand
TCCGGCTCGCTGACTCGCCGGAGGATTCGATGGCGGCGGTGGCGGAGCTGCAATTTGTCTCGCGACATCAAAACCAGCCGCTGATCGGCCTCGCGCTGTGTCGTGGCGTGGTGCTCGATGCGCTGCATGAGGAGCCGCTGCTCGTGCCGGTGCTGCGTGGCATGCTGAGCGGATGGGAGACGGTGCCGGTGGCATCGGTTTTCGCTCCCGCTTTGGCCTCCGCATTGCCTGAAGCAAAGCATGATGACTCGTCACCGCGACGCGATGCTGCCGCGGTGGCCTGGTGGGACGATGGACTGCATGTCGAGGCACGCGGCGGGCTGTCTCGGGAACAAATCGAGGCGCTGGGCAAGCCGACGCGATTCGCTCCCTTCATCGAAGGAGAAAAGGTGCTGCTCGCCCAGGCTGGTGTGAGCCAGGGTGGAGATGCCTCGTGGGACGTTGCCGCGGGCTGGATCGGCACGCTGCATGCCGGAGCGCTGGCCTTTGCGGATAGCGGCCTCGCCGGGCCGAAGGAGAACCTGCTATGGGCGAAACTCCTCCACGATGCCGTGCCTGCCTCGCGGGAGATTTGGGACAGCGGACGCGGTTTGATCCAGAAAGGACTCGATGAGGATGGAGCCTTCGTGCTCGATGCCGGTGGCGTGATGCCCGCGCTGCCAGGTCTGCCAAAAGGTGGCGAGCAGGTGGCGCTGCCGCGTCTGTGCTGGACGGGCGGCATTCAAAACCGCGCCATGATCTCTACCTCGTGGTCGGGCATCGAGAGCGGCCTCACGCATCTCCTCGCCACGCTGCCGGGCAATCCGCCGCCGCAACTCCCCGCCGCCGGGCTATGGAGAGAAGATTCTCTGGTGTCCCACTTTTACGAACTGCCCTTCGGCTCCGAGGATCTGATGCTGGCGTCCACCTTGGATGACAAAACGTTGTTTTTTGGCTCTTCGCGAATTCAGCAGCGCAGCCTCGAGCGCATGCTTTCGGATGAAAAAGCCGCCGCAGGGGCCTTTTTCCGATTCGATGTCTCGCGGCTGCATTCATGGCTGACGAGCTTCGCGGAGGTGCGGGCGAAAAATGGCGGCGCGGAGGCATTGAGCCGCTTTCTGCATCACATCGAGCCGTTGGGCGATCTGCGTCTCCACTCAAAGGCGAAGGGTGGTGTGGTGGAGCACAGCCTGCGCTGGCAGATGCAGGACGTGGCCGCGCCGTGAGGCTTGGCAAATCGAAGGTCCCGGCCACAGTGAGGGCATGTTGGCGCTTTTCATTCATTGGGGCTGGCTCGTGGCCGCGATTTCGATCCTCGGCGGCATCGCCGCGCTCTCGCACATCCTGCTGCGGCATCGCGACTACCGCTCCGCGGCCTGTTGGGCGGCGCTCGTCGTGCTCTCGCCCCTGCTCGCTCCGCTGCTGTATGTGTTTTTTGGCATCAACATCCTGCGCCGTCGTGGTCGTCACTACCGCCGGGAGCATCACGAGCCCTGGCATGATCCCGTGCCGGCCAATCCACTGCCTTTCCCGCCGGACAGCGAAGATGCCCGCGATCATCAGCAGCTCGCCGTCACGCTCGACAAGATCTCCCGCTTCTGTTTCACCAACGGCAACACCGTCACGCCGCTCATCAACGGCGAAGAGGCCATGCCGCGCATGCTGGACGCGATCCGCAACGCCAGGGAAAGCGTCTCGCTCGCCAGCTATATCTTTGAGGCGCTGGGCATCGGCAGTGAGTTCACTCGTGAGTTGACGGACGCCACGAAACGCGGCGTGGAGGTGCGCGTGATGGTGGATGATGCCGGCACACGCTACTCGTGGCCGCCGGTGATCGAGGCACTGCAGCAGATGGGTGTGAAGGCACGGCGATTCATGCCGAATCATTTCCTCCTGCGCCTCATCACCATGAACCTGCGCAACCATCGCAAGATCATGGTCGTGGACGGCATCACCGCCTTCACCGGCGGCATGAACATCCGGCAAGGAAACATGCTCCGGCAAAATCCTGATCATCCGGTGCAGGATCTGCACTTTGAAATCACCGGCCCCATCGTGGCGCAGATCCAGAGGGTGTTCGTCGAGGACTGGGCCTTCTGCTCGGGCGAGGCGTTGGAAGGCGAAAAATGGTTCCCGCATCTCGATGAAAAAGGTCCCGCCAGCGCCATCGGCATCGTCGATGGTCCCGATGAGGACATGGAGGTCATGCCTTCCGCGTTTTTTGCCGCGCTCAATGCCGCGAAGCATGAGATCCTCATCGCCACGCCCTATTTCCTCCCCACGCCGGTGCTCGTCGCCTCACTGAGGCTCGCCTCCATCCGCGGCGTGAAGGTGCGCATCCTCACCCCGGCGCAGAACAACATCCCCTTTGTCTCCTGGGCCGCGCAGACGCTCTACCCGCAGCTTTTGCAGACCGGCTGCCGCATCTTTGAATCCCCGCCGCCCTTCGATCACACGAAGCTCTTCCTCATCGACGGCGTCTGGAGCTTCATCGGCTCCACGAACTGGGACCCGCGCAGCCTGCGCCTGAATTTCGAGTTCAACGTGGCCTTCTACGACCGCGCCCTCGCCACCCGCCTGCGTGAGCTCTTCCAGCAAAAACGCTCCCAAAGCCGCGAAGTCACCCGCGAGTCCCTCGAAGCCATTCCGACCCTCCAAAAGCTCCGCAACGGCTTCGCCCGGCTCTTCATCCCGCTGCTTTGAATTCTCCGCGGAATCCAAACGAAGGCTAACGAGCCGGGAAGAATGTCCGTTGAACACAGGCGGATTACCTCGAAAGTCGCCGCCCGAATACCGAATGAGCCGCCACGCACGCCACGACATTGATTTGAGCGCCCTGCCCACCGTGGCGGATGTGGACGACGATGACCTCATCGACCGCGATGAGAAGTGGCATGAGTTTCAGCGCAGCAGGGAGGTCGCCAAGGCACCTGAGCCGGAGCCCGTCTGGCATGCGCCGGAGCAGCAAGTGGACGTGGTTCATGAACCTGAACCGGTGCCTGAGGCCTCGATTGTTGAAGAACCGCCGCCGGCACCACCGGAAGAGATTCGTTTGATCGACATCCAGCCTCCGCGAGCACTGGAAACGATGGAAGAGCCGGTGGTGGAGGACGCGCCGGAAGAGACGATTCCAGTTCCGAAGCCCGCAGCCCCGGCGAAGACCAAGCTGCGCGAATCCAAGCCCAAGGCGGAGACTCCACCGGTGAGTTTTGGCACCAAAAAGGAAGAACCCTCCAACAAGGTGGAAGCCGTCCAGCCGCCAAAACCCGAGGCCGAGCCGGAGGAGCCGCTCACCCCCGAAGAAAAGCGCCGCCGCTGGTGGCAGGACTGGAAGGCAAAAATCGGTGCCAGCTCGCTCGGCGTGAGCGTGGGCATCCACGCCTTGATTTTGATCATCGGCGCTCTGATCACCGTGCGCCATGTGATGGACAAGCAGGTGGACTTTTTGCCCGGAGGCAGTCCGCAGGGAAAAGCGGCCTCGGAGGCGCTGGAGCACAAGGTGCGGCAAAAGAAGAACACCTGGCTGAAGAACAAACCGATGTCGCGAGTGACGGTGCAATCCATGACCGCGGACGTTCAATTGCCGGAGATGGACATGGA
>JBKCXA010000672.1:0-3326 GCA_046316935.1 Prosthecobacter sp. | reverse complement strand
CCTTTACCAAGGGCATCGTGGAACCCATCCTGCGTCTCGCCGGCGGCGGCGGGGACATGGGGAAAGGTCTCGCCTGGAAGATCGGCACTTATGTCGATGAAAAAGGCGCCACGGTGGCGAACCAGATCGACATCGGAGTCATTGTGAATGCGATCATCGGCTTCCTGATCACGGCGGCGGTCATCTTCTTTGTGATTGTGAAACCCGCCAACAAGCTCATGGCCATGATGAAGAAGGAGGAGGCCGCCGCGCCGCCTCCGGCCCCGGCCGAGGACATCGTGCTGCTGACGGAGATCCGCGATCTGCTGAAGAAGTAGGCCACTTCGTGATTCTGAAATCCTTGTTCGATATTCGATATTCGCTTCGGCAGAGTCTCGGAGAAATATCGAATGGCGAACAAGGAACTCCGAATGATGAAGGACGGATGCCGCGCGGAGGGTGTTTTGTCATTTGAAGACCCGCGAAGGCTCGCCACAGCTTCCGCCGCATGTTTGCGACCTACCTGCACGACCTGAGCCCGAAGATCATCCAGTTCACGGACACGATCGGCATCCAGTGGTATGGCCTGGCCTATGTGGCGGGTTTCTACCTGACGTATCTGGTGATGTGCTTTCTCGGTCGGAAAGGCCTCTCGCAAATCCCGGAGAAGGACGTGGGGGATTTCATCACCGGCGTGGCGCTGTTTGGTGTGATCCTCGGCGGGCGGCTGGGCTACATGCTGCTGTATAATTGGGACGAGTTCATCCACCGGCCGTGGATCTTCTTCATGCTGCACCAGGGCGGCATGGCCAGTCATGGCGGGATCGCCGGCGTGGCCTTGTATTGCCTGTGGTATGCGCGGAAGCACCGCATCTCGTGGACGGGCATCGGTGACACGCTGGTGTGCGGCGCACCGCTGGGCATCTTTTTGGGCCGAATCGCCAATTTTATCAATGGCGAGCTCTTCGGCCGGGTGACGACGGCTTCATGGGCGATGAAATTCCCCACCGAGCTGCTGCACGAGGACTTTGTGAGGCAGGGCGGGGAACTGCCGCCCATGCCGGATCATCTCCAGCACAGCCCGGACATCATCGCGTGGTTTGAGCAGCATCGAGGCGGACGTGCGGAACTGGAGTCCATCCTGCATCCGCGGCATCCCTCGCAGCTTTATGAGGCCCTCGGAGAGGGACTGCTGCTGACGCTGGTCCTGCTGTGGATCCGCGTGAAATGGCCGAAAATGCCTCACGGCATCATCTCGGGTCTCTTCTTCGTTTTCTATGCCATCGTCCGTATCGCGCTCGAAGGCGTGCGGCAGCCGGACAGCGGCTCGTCGATGATCCTGGGCCTTACGAAGGGCCAGTTCTTCTCGACCTTCATGATCGTGGCGGGGCTGGCCTTCATCGCGGTGGGATGGCTGCGGCGGGAAAAGACCGCGCAGGCGTGAGGAGGATCACTGCTCCTCGACTTCTTCTGCCTCTTCTTCGACTTCCTCCTCCTGCTCTTCTTCGAGCTGGAGGCGCTGGCCTTCGATGAGGACGGAGCTTTCGAGGTTTTGGGCACCGGCCTGCTGCTGCCACTTGGGATCGCCGGGGTGGACGATCTGGTCGATCATGTTGATGAGGGCGGTTTCTTCGGATTGCTCCTCGGCGGCCTGTTTGTCACCGAGCATGCCGTTGAGGTCGAAGAGCATGCCGCCGAAGAGGAGGAAGGGAGAGGCGAGCAGGAGAAGGAAAATCCACACGCCCATGCGACTGAAGAATCCTCCTTTTGGCGGTCCATCGGTAGGTGGCCGCATGGCGCGGGCGGTGGGCTGGAGGCGGGAGCCGAGCGGATCGTGCTCCGGCTGATGATACGGGGGCGGCTGCTGATGGGTGGGCGGCAGCGGCGGCGGCATCGAGGGCGGTGCGAATGCGGGCGCGGCATCCACAGTCGGCGCGGTGATGACGCGGGCGCAACTGGGGCAGGGACCGGAGATGCCGGCCATGCTGCGGGGCACGGTGAGCGTGATGCCGCAGGCGGCGCAGGAGAAGCTCATGAGTTCGGAGGTCATGGCGTGGCTGGGGTTTACTTCTTCTTCAGGATGACGTCTCCCAGGCTGAACATGGGGGCGTAGATGGCGTAGATGAGGAAGCCGACGATGATGCCGAGGATGAGCATGGTGAGGGGCTCGATCATCTTGTCGAGAGAGGCGGCGATGTTGTCGAGCTCCTCCTCGTAGTCGTCGGCGATCTCGGCGAGCATTTCGGTGCCGGAGCCGGTTTCAGAGGCGAGCTCGATGAGGCCGCAGAGGTTTCGCGCATCAGGTCCCATCCAGTGCGCCTCCATGAGGAAGGCCTCATGCAGAGTGCGGCCGACGGTGATGTGGTCACGCAGGCGCCAGAAGAGCTCTTTGTAATGGTAGTGCCAGGAGGCCTGCGCGGTGATGTCGAGAGCGGAGGTGAGGCGGACGTTGGACTCGGTGAGCAGGGACAGGGTGCGGAAGCCGGAGGCGGCGGCGGATTTTCGCACGACGGTGCCGATGGCGGGGATTTTCAGGAAGAAGTCCTGGATGGGCCGCAGCGCGGCGATTTTTCCCCAGTTGGAGAAAAAGACGTAGAGCCCCACGAAGGGCAGGATGGCCATGTAGGGCTTGTGGATGAAGAGATCGGAGAGGGCGATGAGGGCCTTCGTCCCAAGGGGCAGCGGTGTTTTGAAGGAGAGGAAGAGCTTCGCCATGGCGGGCACGAGCGTGAAGCTCATGACGATGACGACGACGACGCCGAGCACGACGACGACGCCAGGATAGATGAGGCCGCCTTTGAGCTTCTTGATGACCTTGGAGGATTTTTTGGAGGAGACGGCGATGCGTTTGCAGACTTTGGCAAGCTGACCGGCCTCCTCACCGGCGATGATGAGGGAGAGCAGATCGTCCGGGAAGAGCTTGGGGAACTTCTGCATCGTGTCGCTGAGCTTGTCGCCCACGGAGATGCCGTGGATGAGCTCGGCGATCATGCCTTTGTAGGTGGCGGATTTGACGCGGTTGGTCTGGAGCTGGAGGGATTTGGTGAGGGAAATGTTTCGCTCAAGGCAGCGGCCGAGGCCGGAAAAGAAGTTCGCCCGGTCATCGATGCCTGCCTTCGGAGAGGTGAGGCGGTGCAGCTTCTCATCGACACCGGTGATGGTGGTGATGACGCTGGACTCGTTCGTCCCGACGCCGGCGCCAATGATGGCCTTGTCATCGGAATCGGTGTCCACCAGGGCTTCGGAGCCTTTGCCGGTGTGGACGTTGGTGATTTTGACCTTCTTGAGCATGGGGGAAAGGGATGAGGGATGGGGGGCGGCTGGGAGATGTTCACGACGGCGGTGCA
>JBKCXA010000671.1:0-3590 GCA_046316935.1 Prosthecobacter sp. | reverse complement strand
CTTCAATGATGTCGAGATGCGCGAGTGGTTCACCGATCAGATCAAGCGCCTCAACCCTGCACGCGAAGACCTGCGCGGCACCTTTGATTACCTCGACCTCGATGATTTCGTGAGTTTCGGCGGTGTTGCTTGAACCTTCAGCCACCTCATCCGCCATGGCCGACCGCTTCATGCACACTGTCCTGACGCCCGCTGTTTTTGCGGCGGAGCAGCGCTACTATGGACGCACCTATCCTGCGTTCGAGGTGATGCCGGAGCCGGATGTGTTCACGGCTGGCGAGGTGGAGTTCATCGCGCAGCGCGATTCGTTTTACATGGCTACCATCACGGAAAATGGCTGGCCTTATCTCCAGCATCGCGGTGGTGCGAAGGGCTTTCTGCGTGTCACGGGGCCGAGTCAATTGATGTTTGCCGATCACGGCGGGAATCGTCAGATGATCAGCGTGGGCAGCCTTGCCATGAATGAGCGTGTGTCGCTCTTTCTCATGGATTATCCGGCGCGTGAGCGGCTAAAGATCCTCGGTCACGCGAAGGTGCTCGATGCGCGTGAGCATCCCGATCTCGTTGCCCGCATCGCACCGCCGGGCGGTCATGCGGCCAAGGTGGAGCGCATCTTTGTGATCGATATTCTGTCGTATGACTGGAACTGCCCCAAGTTCATCACGCCTCGCTTCACCGCTGAGGAAGTGCAAAACACCATTGCACCGCTCAAAGCCCGCATTGCCGAACTCGAATCCCAACTCAAACTCCACACACCATGAACCCACGCCCACCGCTTCCGCCTTTCACCGAAGAAACTGCCCGCCAAAAAGTCCAGATGGCCGAGGACGCCTGGAACACTCGCGATCCCGAGCGAGTATCACTTGCCTACACGCCCGACACCGAGTGGCGGAACCGCGACACCTTTCTCAATGGTCGCGCCGAGGTCGTCGAGTTCCTGACGAAGAAGTGGGCGAAGGAGCATGATTACCGCCTCAAGAAGACGCTTTGGGCCTTCACCGGCAACCGCATCGCCGTGCGCTTCGAATACGAATGGCACGATGAGGCCGGCCAATGGTGGCGCAGCCATGGGAATGAGAACTGGGAGTTCGACGAGCACGGCTACATGGCCAAGCGCTATGCCAGCATCAACGATCAGCCCATTGCCGAGGCCGATCGCAAGTTTCGATGGGAGCGGAAGTAGCGCCTCAAACCTCCGCGTAAGCCTCGCCAAGCTTGGTGAGCGTGCCGCTGGCATCGAAGAGGGCTGAACAACCGGTCGGCGTGTTTCCAGCGCCGGTGCCGAACCACGCGTAGCGCTCCACATCGTTCGAACGCTCCAAGCGAGGCAGCGCATCCTTGATGAATCGCAGCACATCTTTTTCCGCGTGCTGGTTCTTGCCGGTTTTCGTCGCGCTCCAGTCGGCGGGGCAAAACTCGGTGATCCACACGGGGCGTTTGTAGAGTCGCGCGATTTTAACGACGTGCGAGGTAAGCTGGGAGGCGCTCGGGCCGCCATACCAGTGGATGGTGATGAAATCGATGCGGTATTTGCGCTTCAGCGCCTCCTTCATGAAGGCCTGCATCCACGGGCTGTCCGCATGCACACCCGCCGGGCTGCCGAGCGGCAGATTGAGCTCTTCGAGCTTCGGCCACACGGCCAGCGCCTGTTCGACGGTGGTGTTGCCCTGGTCTTTGCCTTCGGGTTCGTTGAAGCCGAGCACGGCGGGCGGTTTGTTGGCAAGATCGCCGCGGATTTCATCCACGGCTTTCGCGGCGAACTGGTTCTCGTTGTCTTTGAAGACCATCGGCACCCATTCGATGCCCTCCGGCAGGCCTGCGGGACGTTTCGAGGTCCAGTTGTAGATCCAGCTCACTTTCAGCTCGGCGAGCTTCGCCGGGGTGATCACGCCGCGGACGCCCGTCGCGTAGCCTTTTTTGCCGACCTTCTTGCTGGCAGACTGTGCCTGAGCCGAGTCGGCAAGGAGCAGCGTGGACAGCGAGAGGCTTGAATGCAGAAAGTGACGGCGCGTAGGAAGAGTGATCATGCGCGGTGTTTGTATCAGAACGGCTGCGTGATGGTCAATGAGCATGTTTAGCCGACGAGAGGCCTCACACTCGGTCCATCCACCCAGCGCGGCGGGATCATGATCTGGCGTGGCACCGCAGGCACGCCATGCTCGTGCTGGGAGAGCTGCGTGACGATCAAATCGACCGCCGCAGCCGCGAGATGGTCGCGTTGCTGGTAGATGCCCGCGAAGCCCTCCATCTTCGGTGTCCAGTCATGGACCACGAAGCCAATGTCGTTCGGGAATCGCAGGCCGAGTCGCTTCAGCCAGCCGGGCACGTGCGTGTCGAAGGTGATAAGCGCGTCCGGCCGGTGCTCGCGCATCCATTTCGAGAAGGCGTCGAAGCCCTGACTGATGTCATTGCTCGGAAAGAGCAGCAGCGGCACGCGATCAGCCTCCGGCAGGCTGTGCTGCCAGTGAAAGAGGCCGCCGCTGTAGCCAAACTGCGAACGGTTCACGATCCACTTCGTCACCGCCACGCCGATGCGTTTGTAGCCGCGTGCGGCGAGTTGCTCGGCCGCCATGTGAATGCCGAGCGTCATGTTCCCCGCGCACATGTGCAGTGCGGGCGAGCTCATCGCATTCCCAAACGTCACCGCCGCGAAGGGCGAGTAATCGAGCTTGCTGCATGGCAGCGTCATGCTCTGCGGCGACACGATCACGCCCTCAATGCCGCGAGCGTGCAGGATCTTTTGCAGCTTCTTCGGCGTGAGGCCGTCTTTGCCGAGAAAGAACTCCTCGACCGCGTAACCATGTCCATGAGCGCGGCGTCGGATGTCCTCGACGGGCACGTATTGATACGAAGGGCTCAAAAGCCCGTCCTGCGGCACATGCTCGCGAATCACGGCGATCACCGCTCGCAGCCGTTTCTCTTTTTTGCCTCGCACCACCTGCATCATGCGCATCAAATGCGGGTCTGGCTGATAGTTGAGGCGCTTCGCCTCCTTCAAAATGAGCTCTCGCTTCTCCGCCGCCACCTTCGGCGCTCCACGCAGCACCCGCGACACTGTCATGATCGACACTCCGGTGGCACGGGCGATGTCTTTGAGCGTGGGCGTGGAGGTTGCGGGCATGATGTTAGCATAACAAGTCACGAGCCATGTCCAGCCGCGATCTATCAGATGCGTCAGTCTTTGGACATGTTCGTGACGCGGCGAAACGAGCACGTGCTTGAAAGCTGCGAGGTCTTTGATCCAGTGTCCCAGCCCTTGGTTGCACGAGGAGCCAGGAGGCACGCTGCCGGTCCGCAAGCCTTAAACAATCAACCGCATGTGCCAAATGAAACAGTCTCGCACCTTCACGATCACCTTGCTCGCCACGTGGGCCTTCACCATGTCTGCGAGAGCTCAAGCAGTTCCACCAAAGCTGCCGGCAGACGCCGAATTCGCGGGCGAGGTGGCCTATGTGAAGGCGGCGCATCCTCGACAAAGGCTCGACATCGCGTTTTCCAGGCAAGGCAAGCCGCGACCACTGCTGGTTTGGATAAAAGGCGGAGCCTTAATGGGAGGGGACAAGGACTGTCTCTTATACACATCTGACGCG
>JBKCXA010000670.1:0-2732 GCA_046316935.1 Prosthecobacter sp. | reverse complement strand
CAACCGCTCCTCGCTACAGGGGCGTGAGCTGGAGTACATCTTCCAAACGATCACCATCGGCCAGATCGCCGGTGACCAGACCTTCTCGCGCAAGTGCCACCAGCTCCTCGAATCGACGCTGGGCGTGAAAAAGGCCCTCGTTACGACGTCCTGCACGCACGCACTCGAAATGGGCGCCATCCTTCTCGGCATCGAGGCAGGCGATGAGGTCCTCGTGCCGTCCTTCACCTTTGTCTCCACGCCAAATGCCTTCGTCATGCGCGGGGCGAAGCCGGTCTTTTGCGATGTGCGGCCTGACACGTTGAATCTCGACGAGTCGAAGCTCGAAGCGCTCATCACGCCGCGCACCAAGGCCATCGTGCCCGTGCATTACGCCGGAGTCGCCTGCGAGATGGATGCCATCCTTGCCATCGCCGCGAAGCATGGCGTGCCTGTCGTGGAGGACAACGCGCACGGGCTGTTCGGCAAATACAAGGGCCGCTGGCTCGGCACGCTGGGCTGCATGGCCACGCAGAGCTTTCACGAGACGAAAAACATCACCTGCGGGGAAGGCGGTGCGCTGCTGATCAATGACGCCAAGTATGCCGAGCGAGCCGAGATCATTCGCGAGAAGGGCACCAACCGCGCCCGCTTCTTCCGCGGCCAAGTTGATAAGTATTCCTGGGTCGATGTGGGCAGCAGCTATGTGATGAGCGACGTGCTCGCCGCCTTCCTCTATGCGCAGCTCGACGTGTGGCCGGTCATCCAAAAGCGCCGCCAGCAGATCTGGGAGCGCTACGACACCGAGCTGGCCGATTGGTGCGCTGCCAGTGGCATCCGCCAGCCCGTGGTGCCTGCGCACTGCGAGCAGGCCTGGCACATGTATTACCTGCTGCTGCCCAGCCTCGAAAAGCGCCAGGCGCTCATCGCCCATCTCAAAGCGCGAAACATCTACGCCGTCTTCCACTACCTGCCGCTGCACCTCTCCGAGTTCGGCTCCCGCTTCGGCGGCCGGGCAGGGGACTGCCCCGTCACCGAAGACCTCAGCGACCGCCTGCTACGCCTGCCGTTCTTCAATTCGATGACCGACGATGACCAGAGCCAAGTGCTTCAGGCCTCTACATGTTTCGTCTAGTTCTTCGCAAATACTGGCTTCCCCAGTTCGTCTTCCAATCATGGAAAATCGTTTGTGTAGGCAATTGTTGTTTTGCAGACCCTTGATCTGGTTTAGTTGGCTGGTTACCTTCATTCTGGAACCCTTCTAGCACGCCATGCCTGCAACTGACGTCTGCGATACTGCAAACGACCGATGGCGGTAGCGTGGTCGGATTCTCGCAAGCCATGTTTACAGGACGATACCATGCTTTTTCACACTCTTTTCAAACATTGCCCGGTTCTGCGGCCAATCGGCAAGTAAGCCAGCACCTTTTCTCCTTAACCCACCTTCACTTATGCAAAAACTGATCATTGAGGCAGGTCGCGCTGAAGCGCACTACTGGCGTGATCTCTGGCGCTTTCGCGAGCTTTTTGGATTCCTCGCCTGGCGTGACATTCTGGTGCGTTACAAACAAACCGTCATCGGGGTGGCTTGGGCGGTTGTGCGCCCCTTGCTTACCATCTTGATTGGTGCAGGAATTTTCGGAGGGCTGGCAAAAATGCCCTCGGATGGAGTGCCTTACGCGGTGATGGTGTGCGCTGGCACGCTGCCTTGGTACTTTTTCAGCAGCGCCCTGAGTGAGTCAGCCGGCAGTCTCGTTGGTAATGCGAATCTCATCTCCAAAATCTATTTCCCTCGCCTGATTCTGCCAGCTAGTGCCGTCGTCGTCGCCTTTGTGGACTTTGCCATCTCGTTGGTGATCCTCGCCTGCCTCATGTTGTGGTATGGAATGGTGCCGACCTGGAGGCTTTGTCTGCTTCCTGTTTTTGTAGGGCTCGCCTTTCTCAGTGCCATGGGACCGGGCCTGCTTTTCACCGCCCTCAATGTGAAATACCGGGATTTCCGCTACATCATCCCGTTTGTCGTGCAATTTGGGCTTTTTGTCTCGCCGGTTTTCTACAGCACCACGGCCATTCAGGAGCGTTACGGAGACCTTGGCCGTCTTGTGGTGGCCATCAATCCCGTCGTTGGCATCATCGATGGATTTCGATGGGCCATTTGTGGTACCACAGAACTACACCTTGAAAGCTTTGTTTTGTCCACAGTGCTCAGTGTCCTTTTCCTCATCCTTGGTGTCTGGTATTTCCGCAAAACGGAAAAAACGTTCGCTGATGTCATTTGATCCGCCCAATCTGCCAGGGCGAAAATCCGAGGTGAAACCCGTCTGGTTGCGACGTTGGGGGCTGTTGCTCGGCGGTGTGGCCCTCGCCCAGTTGCTGATACAAGGGCTAAATGCCTTGTCTGGCATGCTTCTCGTCTGGCTGCTGCCCCGCGACACTTCCTATGCTTGGTATACAGCGGCTAGTTCCATGATGTTGCTCAGTTCCATGCTCACAGACAGCGGTCTGACGGCCGCGACAAACAGTCTTGGGGGACCGATTTTCCGGGAACGAACACGATTCACTCAAGTGATTCAATCCGTGCTGCGCCATCAGAGATGGGTGGCTTTGATGGGCGTTTGCCTCGTGATCCCGGCGATGCTTGTCCTGCTTGACCGCATTGGTGCTCCTGCATGGGGGGCGGGGATCGCTGGCGTGGCGATCGTCGTGTTTACCAGCCAGATGGCGGCCGCCCAGGTGTTCAGTCAGGTCAACAG
>JBKCXA010000669.1:0-4187 GCA_046316935.1 Prosthecobacter sp. | reverse complement strand
GGTAGTAGGCGAGGTTGAAGAACATCGACGACACACCGGTGGACGACGGGGTGGGCGCATCGACACCGTTTTCGTCCACGTTGTCATCCGCGCCAGTATCGAGGCCAAAGCCAGCCACGCTCAAATGCGAGACCAGCACGCCGCCCGGTTGGAAATTCGCCGGCGGCACATGCACAAAGTAGTTCCCCGGCTCGAGGCCCGTGAAGCGATAGAAACCGCCACCACTCGTCACCTGCGACTGCAAAGGCCCGACGAAGAGCGGATTATCACCCTGGCGGAAAACCTGCACCGCCACGCCATCCTTGCCCTCGCCCGCATCCGGCCGCGTATCACCATCCGCATCCACATAGACCAGATTGCCCACCGTCAGGCCCTGCGCCGGCAGCGGCACAAAGCCGAGGTCGATGGTCATGTCGCCGTCATTGTCCATGCCGAGGTCGTCGTCGGCACTGAGACCCGTTTCCGTGGTCGCATTCGTTGGCTCCGCGTCAGCGGACAAGGCAAAAACCGTGCTCGAAATGCCGAAACTGGCCGGTAAAGCCGTATCGACGCCGTTTTCGCCCACGTCATCATCCTGGCCGTTGTCCGTTCCGGCACCCGGGATCGAAATGTGCTGATGCAGCGGCCCGCCGGGTTGGAACTGCGAGGTCGGCACGTGCACGAAGAAAGTGCCCTCACCGAGTTCGCTGAAAAGATAGCGTCCCTGCGCATTCGTCGTCACGGGAGCCACCACCGGCTGGGCCACGAGCGGGTTCATGCCTTGCTGGAAAAGCTGCACCGTCACATTCGGCACGCCCTCGCCTTCATCCGCACGACCGTTGCGATTCTGGTCGATGAATATCAGGTTTCCGACCGAAAGCGGCACCTCCACCGTCACTCCCTGCATCACGGTGATGTCCGCCTTGCAGCCGTAAAAATCCGTCGCACGCAGGCGCAGCTCGTAATTGCCCGGAAGCCTCAGCGTCCCGGTCAGCCGACCCGCTGGACTCAGCGTCAGGCCTTCTGGAAGGTTCAGCGTCGTCGTCCAAGTGTAAGGCAGCGTGCCACCGCTGGCGAAGAAGCTCTGATCAATCGGATCACCCGCCATGATCGAAGGCAGCGTGGAAGGCGTGAGCGTGATGAGCGGGCAATTCCGCGTGAAGCCAAAATCCATCGTCAGATCGAAATTCGCATCCACCGTAGCGTCCTGCGTCGCTCCTTGGCCAAACTCACCCAACTGCGTGCCCGCCTGCGATTCATCCGTCGGCTCCAAACCGGCGCTGAGCTCGAAAACCGCCGTCGAGACGCCCGTGAGCGTCGGATCAAGCGCATCGAGGCCGTTTTCATCGAGCTGGTCATCGAGTCCGTTATCCGTGCCGGCGCCGCGAATGCTCATCTTGCCATTCAGCGGCCTGCCGAGGGCGAATTCGGCCTTCGGCACATGCAGGAAGTAGCGACCTGCCGTGAGACCCTCGAAGAGATAAAAACCACCCGTGCCCGAAGTCCGTGTGGCCAGCGGCACCGCCGTCTGCGCATCCGCACCTTCCGGGAAAAGCTGCACCACCACGCCGGAAAGACCTTCACCGGCATCGAAGGTGTCGTCTTCGTTGTCATCGAGATAAATCAGGTTCCCCACGCCGAGGCCCGGATTGACCACCAGCGTCAGCGGCACGCGTTTCACACACTCATCCACGCCTGTCACATCCACCTCGAAGCTGAAACTGCCCGCCGAGGTCGGCGTGCCGGAGATCAGGCCACTCGTATTCATGAGCAGTCCCGGCGGCAGCGTGCCGACCAGCGTGTAAACATACGGCGAAGCCCCGCCCGAGGCAGCGAGTTGCTGCGAATAGGCCACGCGGAAGGTCGCATTCGACGGCGGCGAGATCGCCACGCCGCTGCAAGCCGCCTGGAAGCCCAGATCCTGCGTGAGATCCACGTTCGCATCGTCCGTGTCATCGCTCGTGCCATTGAAGCCGGTCTCGCCGGTCGGCTCGGCATTCAACGTCATCGAAAAGATCGGTGTGCTGATGCCATAGATCGACGGAATGACCGCATCGGTGCCGTTTTCATCCACATCGTCATCGAAGGTCGAATTCAACGCCCCGGCTCCTGGCATCGAAACCATCGCGCGAAGCTGGCCTTGATTGCCAAACTCATTCGCGGGGACGTGCAGGAAGTAGTTCGCCGCCGTCACATCGGTAAAGAGGTAGCGCCCGCCATTGCTCGTGACCTGCTCCATCACCGGATTGGCAAACGAGGGATCGGCGCCCGCCGCGAAAAGCTGCACCGTCACGCCATCGACCCCTTCACCGGCATCGAAATGACCGTTCAGATTCGCATCCGCGAAGACGAGATTCCCCACCTTCAGCGGACTCAGCGGGCTGGCGATGGCGATGGTGCGCGAGAGCTCGGTGAAGCAGCCTTGGGAATCCGTCACCCGCACGATGATCGTGTGATCGCCCGAGTTCGCCGGCGTTCCGGAGACGAGGCCGGTGTTGTCGAGCGTCAGGCCCTGCGGCAGCCCGGCGAGCGTTCCTGCCCGCCACGTCCAGGTGTAGGGGGCCGTGCCTCCGGACACCGTGAGCTGCTGCGAGTAGGCCACACCTGCGCGACCATCTGGAAAGGTGCTCACCAGCGGCGAGACGCCAATCGACGGGCAGCCGCCAGTAAAGCCAAAGTCCACGGTCAGGTCGATGTTGTTGTCGTCGCCGTTGTCGTTGGAGGCTCCGATGCCGTTTTCGCCATTCGCATCCGTCGGTTCAAAGTTCGCCGTGAGCTGGATCACCCGCGTGCTCACGCCCGTGGCCGCCGGATCTGCCACATCCGCGCCGTTTTCATCCGTGCTGTCGTCTTGTCCATCGTCCAAACCATAGCCGGCCAGCGACGTCGTGAGCTGCAGCGGCATCGAAGCACCAAACATGGAGCCGGGGATGTGCAGGAAGTAGCTCCCTGGCATCAATCCATCGAAAAGGAACAGGCCCTCGGGATCAGTCATGCGCACGCCGAGCGGAGCGTCGGTCTGCGGATTGCTGCCCGCAGTGAAAAGCTGCACGATCACGCTCTCAACGCCTTCGGAGGCATCCATGCGGTTGTTGCCGTTTTTGTCTTTGAAGACCGCGTTGCCCACTCCCACCGGATCGTAGGCCGTCATCGCGAAGCCAAGGTCACGCGTCAAATCGACCGCCGCATCGCGAAAGTCATCGCTCGATCCACCAAGGCCCGTTTCTGCTGTCGGCATGCCGGTGGCCGCGAGATCAAAAACAGCCGTCGAGACACCCGTGAGCAACGGATTGACCGCATCGATGCCATCTTCGCCCGCGTCGTCATCCCCTGACGCCGTGCCGGTCATCGAAAGCGTGGCATAGAGCCGTTTATCGAGCCGGAACTCGCTCGCCGGGATGTGCAGGAAATAGCGGCCGGGTGTCAGGTTCTCGAAAAGGAACTTGCCGCCATTCGCCGTGATGCGCTGGGCCAGCGGAACGGTGCCATTTTCAGCAAACAACATCACAACCACGTCATCACGGCCCTCGCCCTCGTCCGCGAAGGTGTTTCCATTGTCATCGACGAAGACCAGATTCCCCACCGCCGCCTTTCCGGCCTCAAACGTGAAGCCAAAGTCTCGCGTGAGGTCCGTGGAGTTGTCATTCGAGAGATTATCCGAGTCGGCGAAGAGACCCGTCTCGCCTGTCGCTTCGGTGGGTGCCGAGCCAGCGATCAAACTGAACGTATCCGTCACCACGCCCACGAGCAGCGACATCGCCGAGTCCTCACCCGTGTCGTCATCCGTGAGCGGCGAAGCCCCGCTCATCGGCGTGGCCCCGGAAAGCGGCTTCCCGGCATTGAATTCAATCGCTGGGATCATCAGGCGATAGTCACCCTCGATCAGATCCTCAAACAGGAAGCGACCCTGCGAATCCGTGCGCGTCTCCAGATGCGGCAGCTCCGTTTCCACATCCTGCGAACCCAAATACAAGCTCACCAGCACCCCCGGAATACCCTCGCCCTCATCCGCCCTGCCGTTCGAGTTCATGTCTGCGAACACCAGATTCCCCACGGCCACCGGTTTGTAGAAGCCAAAGTCCAGCGTGAGATCCACATCCGTGTCGTGCGCATCATCCGTCTCAGAAAGATAGCCCGTTTCCAAGGTCAGCGCGTCCGGTGCCCCGCCGGTGATCAGCGTGATCGTCGGCGTGCGGATGCCATTCACC
>JBKCXA010000668.1:0-4021 GCA_046316935.1 Prosthecobacter sp. | reverse complement strand
ATCTACGCCTCCATGCATGCCGATGGGCGGGTCCTGCAACTCACCGAAATGTGGCGCACCCGGTTCAGCGGGGATGAAGGCGGCACGCTCGTCGATTTCCTCGCTGGCGGCATTCTTTACCGCCGTGACCAGTTTGGTCAGGCGCAGGAGTCGTTTGAAGCGGCCGCGAACGTGGCCGGCTCGCTGTCCGAGCGCCGCCGCTCGCTCTTCAATGCCGCTGTCTCCGCCTTCCGTGGGGGCGATCTCATTCTTTACCTCGGCCTGCTGGCCCAGTTGGAGGCTGCGGGAGGCAGCCAGGATGCCACGGGGGATTCCGCCGCCGATTTGCAGCTCGAAAAGGCTCTCGAGGCCGCCGCGCAGCAGCGCGAGGACGCGGAGGAAAGCCTGCGCACCTTCATCAGCACACGTCCCTGGCATCCGCGCCTGCCCGAGGCCCAGCTCGCCCTCGCGGAGTGGCTTTTGCAAAACCCGCCGCCGAAGGTCGATGAGGCCAGAAAGCTCATCGATTCGATCCGGTTGCCGGCCGAGCCTTCCGAATCTCGGGACAAGCTCGCCCAGCGCATCGATCACATCCGCCTGTGGATGCGCCAGATCGGTGGCGACCTCAAAAACCTCATCGTTGATTGCGCCGCGTTTGCCAAGGCCTGGCCGAAAAGCCCGCTGCTCGCCGAGGTGCGCATGAAGGAGGCCGGAGCGCACTTTCAATTGGAGGACTTCGCCAGCGCCCGCACCAGCTTTGAAATCGTTGCCAAAGAGCATGCGCAATCTCCCCAGGCGGATACCGCGCTCTACTTCGCCGCGCTTTCCGCCATGTCGGTGATGAGCGCCGAGGGCCGCGAGCGTGCGCTCGAGATCTGGGATACGCTGGCCAAGAAAGGCGGTCCGCTGGCCATTGCCTCGCGTCGCCAGCAGGCGCTCGCCTACCGCCGCCAGGCCGACCTGCCAGCCGCGCTGAAGGCGCTCGATCAAATCCTGGCGGTCAAGCAGCTCGATGCCGAGACGCGAAATCTGACGCTCTGCGAAAAAGCCGAGGTCTTGATGCTCCAAGGCAAAAAAGACCGACAAAGCCTGGAAGTGGCCGCGAAACTCCTGCGCGGCTTTTTGGACCAAGGCACCCAGTTGAGCTTCCTGTGGAAGGCGCGGGCCGGTTTCACGCTCGCCACCGTGCTGCACGAGGCCGACAGCGATGCCGAGGCGCTCGAAGCCTGCTACGACACACTCCGCGCCGCTGACGACGAACCGCCATCGAACCCGGCGGATTACCTGTGGTTCTCAAAAGCCGGTTTCTTTGGCATCGAGCTGCTCGAAAACGCCCATCAATGGGAAGCCGCCGCCAAGCTCGCCGAGCAGATCGCCCAAGTGAAAGGCTCGCGGGCCAATGACGCCCGCCAGATCGCCACGAAGATCCGCCTTGAGCACTTCCTGTGGGACGGCCCCAAGCCCACGCCGCCCGTCCAGCCAGCTCTTCCCGCCATCCCCGTGCCTGACCAGCCTGAGCCAGCGAAGAAGGGCACGACGAAGAAAAAGAAGTAGCCGGTGGCTTCCTCTATCCCGCCCCATTTGGCACCGCGCCGAGGCAGGTCACGAAGCTGATGAAGGCGTGAGCAATAATCACCTCATCTGAATCCGGCCGCGGCTGACGAATTCGTCATCGCTATTCGGGTAACCTTCGTAGTGCACGCGGTGGACTCCTTCGACGACTTCGACAATACGGGCGTCATACCACTGGCCGTTCCACTCGACGCGGACGCGGGTGCCTTTGGGGATGGCTTCTTTCTGCACTGGCCGCACCCGATTGGGCCCCACCCACTCGTCCCAGTCCGCGCCCCAGCCTGGGTAGGTCACTTTCACTCGATTGCCTTTCTCTTCGATGATGCGGGCTGTCCACCACTTGTCCTTTGTCTTGACCTCGATCACCTCGCCAATGCGCCCGCCCGGAGGAGGGCTGGTGGTGGTCGGCGAGATCTGGAGGCCGGGTGGAAAGCCGCCAGCAAGGCCACGAGCGGCAAGCTGGTCTTCAAAGGCCACCATCTCACGATGCACGAAGGCGGCCCCCTCGGTGAAAGTGATGCTTCCGTCGCGATTTGCATCGGAGATGCCGTCGCCGTCAAACACACGCACGAGCGTCTCGGTGAAAGTCCAGTTTCCCGTGCTGGTGGAGGTCACGTTGGCGCTGCAGAGCGCCGCGGCACGTTGTCTGCCCCGGCTGATGCGGTCCGCGAGCGCTCCAGAATGGCAGCAATCTGCGAAATAGAGCACCTGCTTGCCGCGGAAGTGACGCTCGATGGTCTCCACGATGGAGTTCACCGTCCAGGTGGAGCGTGTGTCATAGGTGGCAAAGCTCACCGCACGCGACGGCGAGCCCATGTCACGCCCGCCGTGTCCGGTGTAGTAGAAGATGAGCGTGTCCGCGGCTCTCGGTTGCTGGGCAAATGGGGCAAGCCGTGCCTCAATGCCTGCCTTGGTAGCCTCCTCGTTCTTGATGAAGACGATCTGCGATTCGGGAACGCCGCGTTTTTTCCAGACATCGAGCAGTTTCACATCCGCTCGATCCTTGTTCGGAAAGCTGAAGGTCGTCTTCCGATCAAACTTCAAGGCCCCGACGGCAAACACCCAGGTCCGCTGCGGCTCCCAAGATGACTCCTGCGCCGTCGCCCGCGACAGTGCGGCGATCAGCAAGACAAGGCCGAGGCGGAATGGTGAAGGCATGGGTCACTTCGCAGGCAGCACCTGCACGGCGTCGAGATGCACGTTTCCTTTCGCGCCCTCGGTGCGGAAGATGACGGCGGACTCCTCACCAGCGTTGAAGCTGAAAACACCGAGGCTGTGGGCACCCTGTTTGCCGTTGGCGGGCTTGGTTTGATCGACGCTGATGGTCTTTTCACCATCGGAGCTGAGAATGGTCACCGGCACGCTCTTGCCGCGGTTGGCGTGAGGTTGGAAGAAGATGCGGACTTCGTATTTGCCGGTCTCTTTGACGCTGAAGGCAAAGCGGGCGCTGGCGTTCTTTTCGCTGCCGTAGCTGTAGTAGTCGCCTACGTAGGGCTTGAGGCCTTCTCCGTGGGCCCACTTGCCGTTCAGTTCAGCTTCTTTGTCGTCGATGACGATGCCGTCGAGCTTTTTGGGGTCGATGCTGTCGGCGCTGAGAGAGGTCTCGGGGAGCTTTTTGGCATTCGCGGGCATGTAGAGAGCGCCTTCGATGCTGTCGCGACGCATCGCGCCGGGCTGGCTCATGAGGTCTTTGAGGATGTCGAGATACTGCTCATACACGCCGCGGGGGCTGGTGTGATGACGGACGCAGATCCACGCGGCCTTGCCGACGACCTCGCCCATCATGCCGCAGGTGCGCATGACGCGGGTGGAGCCGAGCGCGTGACGCTCGACGCTGATGGTGCGGCCAGCCATGAAGAGATTGCCGATGTCCTTGCTGTAGAAGCAGCGGTAAGGCACCGGGTAGCCGTTTTTGCGGTCGGTGTGCTTGCCAAACTGGGCGCGGCTGATGAAGGGATTGTCGGGGAACTTCACCATGTATTGCTCCTTCGGATAGTGCAGGTCCTGGTCCCAAGTCGTGGGCACGCAGCCATCGGGATGGATGATGCCTTTGACCATGTCTTCGCCTTGAAGGATGAGATCGCCGACGATGCGGCGGCTTTCGCGAGGTCCGCCGATGTAGGCGAGCCAGGTGAGGTCGTAGCTGCCGTATTTTTCGGCCTTGAGCGTCTTGAGTGCGGAAACAGCACCATAGACGGCTCGGAAGTTGTGATCGCGGATGAGTTCGAGGTCGTTGATTGGATGTTTATCAAAACCGCTCTCCCAGAACCACTCGCCGTGGACGTAGTCCTCAGGATTCGGCACGGGCGTGTAGCCAAGGTCGTAGCCGGCCTGGTTGGCGGCGTTCTTTTTGCCGACGGGAGCCATGGTCTGCGGCTCGGGGAAGTCAGCGAGTTCCAAAGGCAGCGCCCACGGTGTCTGCGGCCATGAAATAGGCTTCTTGAGGTTCTGCATGACCCACATGTTGCTC
>JBKCXA010000667.1:0-5731 GCA_046316935.1 Prosthecobacter sp. | reverse complement strand
ACGTGCGCGATGCTGCGCTGACGCAGGCGCTCATTGCGCGCGATCATGCGCGGGAGCTGCGTGGCGTTGCGCTGGAGCATCGCCGCGCGGTATTTTTGAGCAACGTCATCGGCCTTGTTCCATTCGGTTTGGACGAGTGCGTCCTCGGCATCGTAAATCGACTGCGCGGCGGCCTGCGCGGCTTCCACGGCAGCATTCAGCTCGGCGACAGCGGTTTCGTAATCATGCACGGAAGCGCTGAGCTGATTCAAATCGACCGCAGGCTTGCTGAACATCTTCAAGAGGCCGCCGCCCTTCGCGGCGAGCTGTTCCTCATAGCCTGCGGCCTGGGCTTCGAGGCTTTCCACACGTGCGGGCAGGTCATTCAGATCGAGCGCGGCAGGTGTGACATCCCCTTGGCGCGTCAATCGGCCGCCGGTGGCTTTCAAGACCGTCAGCAGGCGTGTTTTGGCGGCATCCAGTCGTTCGGACAGCGGCACGGCAACCGAGTCGATGCGCGCAAGCTCGCGTTTGAGCTTCGACTGGGCCTGGATGCGGCGGACCTGCTGTTTGCCGAGCCAGCGCTCGCGCTCCTTTTGCATCATCGCGGGCAGATCGCGCTCGATGCGGTGCTGGTAGCGCTGGCAGGCGGTGTCACGCGCAGCATGGCGAGCGAGGATGCCGTCGAGATGCGCCTGCCATTGCGCGGAAGCCTCCGCGATCTGCGCCTCCGTGGCGGCATCGAGCTGCTGGAGGTGCTGGAGGTGGTTTTGCTCCGCGGTGTAGCGTTTCGCCCGCACCTCGCGCGCGATGGTCTCGCTCCGGCGGGCAAAGTCAGCCGCCGTGTCACGCAAAGTGTTGTGCAGAGTCAGGATGCGCGAGGCGCGGAGGTCAGTTGGCTTGCTCACAGTCTTTGCGGATCTTTCGGAGGAGGGTTTCGAGCTCATTCATCATCGCGCCGGCCTTGCTGACAAGTCCGGGCAGTGGCTCGAGGTAGAGTTTCTCAAATTCGAGCGCCTTGCCATCCCGCCAGTGCGCCTTGGTGGCATGCCAGCGTTCGGAGAGCTCACGGGTGTTCTGGACGAGGTTCATGGGAGATGCGGTTCAGGTTTCAAGCCTCCGGCGCGGGAGCAGCGGCCGGCACGGGCGATTCGGCGTAAGCGGTGAGGATTTTCTGGATTTCGACGAGGTGGGCGACGGCGCGGGCCAGATCGTTGTCGATGTAGTCGCGGAGGCTGTCGAGTTTGCGGGCGAGGGGATCGACGGTTCGGTCAAAGTCCCGCGCCCAGAGCTTGGTGCGCTCCAGTTTCTGCTGGGCCTCCTCCAGCGCGTATCGCGCCTTGCGCACGGCCATCTGCTGCACGGTAGGGCTGTCCACGAATTCGCTGAGCCGGGCGGACATCAGCTCGGCATTGGCCTGGTCGAGGCGTTTCTGCCGCTGCTTGATCTGCGCCATCCAATACTGCGGCTGCTCGGTCTGCAGCCAGCCACGGGTCTTTTTGACGGCATCCTGCGCCTGATCGAGCGACTGCCGCGTCTTCGAGATGAAGACGATCAGCGCCGCGCGAAAGGCTTCGATACTGTCGAGATTGGAGATGCGGGCTTGGTCTGACATTCCTGATTTTAGATTGCTGAATCCTGAAATGGTTCTCTGCTCGGTGCTGAATCAGGATTCTGGATTCAGGAATCCGGCCTTATCTTTGGTTGAGGTAATCTTCAATGCGCTGCGCCTTGCGGAGAAGGAAGGGCGTGTGCTGCTCGCTCATCTCCATGAATTTCTTGATGGCTTTCATGGTGGTGAGGAATTCAGCGCCGAATTTTTCATGCTCGGCGTCCTGCCAGGTCTCGCCGAGGGCGGCGAAGCGGCTTTGCAGCGAGGAAGCGCGTTGCTGCATGTCGGTGTTGAAGCGTTTGAGCTCCGCCGCGAAACGACGGACCTCCTCGGGATTCATGATTGCCTGGGCCATGGTGTGGAGACTAACCCGGCGACGAAGCGGCATGCAAAGAGGATTTCCGCTTTCTGGGGTGAGGGCAGGGGATTCTCAGGCCTGCGTGGAAGGATCGTTGCCTCCGTGGCTTCCTTGCTATAGACCATGACATGCCGCGCATACTCCTTGCCCTCCATTTGCTGCTAGCCGTCGTCACGGCTCAGGAAGGTGTCACCGCGTCGAAAAGCGAACGCGTTGGCACTCTGGCAGATACCCGGATCAAGGAAAGCTCGGGGCTGGCCCGCAGCCTGCGGCACGAGGGCGTGTTTTGGACGCTGAATGACTCCGGCGGAGAGCCCTGTGTGTTTGCCATCGACCTCCAGGGCCGCACCCGCGCCAAGGTGCGTGTGGCCGCCGCGGTGAATTTTGACTGGGAGGACCTGGCCAGCGGCCTCGACGAGCAAAACCGGCCCGTGCTGTATGTCGGCGACATTGGTGACAACCTGCACATCCGCCCGACGGTGCAGATTTATCGCATTCCGGAGCCAGAGATCGCCAAGGTGGGCGAGGCCGTGCCCGAGACGATGAGTGCGGCGTCGATGCACTGGCATGTGACCTATCCCGAAGGTCCTCAAAACGCCGAGAGCCTGCTGGTGCACCCGAAGACCGGGCGTCTGCACATCCTCACCAAGCCGGAGGACGGCCACGCGGCGCTTTTTGCCTTTCCCGAGGACATCGATGTCCTCGCCGCAGCGGATCACGGCGCGGACAACAAGAACCAGCCGGTGAGGCTGGTGGAGATCGGGGAGGTGAGCTTCCCCGGACATGCTCGCGATGGAAAGCGTCCCAAGGATGATCTGCTCTGCACCGGAGCCGCATTTTCGCCGGACGGCACCAGGCTGGCCGCGGCCACCTACAGCAGCATCTACGAGTGGAGCCTGCCCGAGGGCAAAGTGACCGCCGGGGCGCTGGCCGGGAAGCCCGTGCGTCTCGTTCCTGATCTGCTCCGCCAGCTCGAAGCCGTGACCTACGACGCGGATGGCAAAACACTCTGGTTGACGAGCGAGCATCTGCCCACGCCACTCGTGCGAGTGAGCCGCTGAGGCCACCTCACCTCGGCCGCCGCATCTCAAACATGTCTCGAGTCCGCGCATACCAATGCGGGCTCTGCATGCGGCCGATGGGATGGTAGGCGGCGGGCTTCACGAGCCAGGTCTCGGCATCGAAAAGGGCGTCACGCACATGCACGCGGAGGACTTCGCCGATGATGAGACGGTTGTCGCCGATCTCGAGGACGCTGTGGCTGCGGCATTCGAGGCTGGCGGGAGCTTCCAAGATGCGCGGAGGCTTCACGACGGAACTCGCCGCTGCCGTGAGGCCAGCGTGAGCGAGTTCATTTTCGCCGGGTGGCAAGGAAGAGGCGCAGAGGTTCATCTGCTCCGCGATGGCTTCATCGACGAGGTTCACGACAAACTCGTGCGTGAGGCGGATGTTCCGCGCGGTGTCCTTCGGCACGCCGGGTGAACGGTCGCCGGGGCAGAAGCCGACGATGGGGGGCGAGTCGCCGAGCACATTGAAAAAGCTGAAGGGCGCGGCATTCACGCGGCCTTCGGGATCGACGGTGGTGACAAGGGCGATCGGGCGCGGCGTGACGAGTCCGGCGAGGATCATGTAGGCATCGTCGCGATGAGGTCCGGTGAGGTCGAGTTCCATGGTTCAGACGCCTTCCACGATGATTCTACCACCTGCAACCTCTCGCACACGCACCGCGCGGCCAGGTTCGAGGTAGGCATTTGCATCGGCGACGGCTTCGATGATCTTCCCGCCGATTTCGACGCTGCCGTAGGGGCGCAAAGCACTACGCGTGATGCCGGTATCGCCGAGCTGCGCCTTCGCCGCGTCGCGCTGCGGTGGCGTGTCCGCTGCGCTGCCACCGGCGGCGGCTTCGAGCACAAGAGCCCGGAAGGGGCGCAGCTCCGGCAGCCACAGAATCATGAGCGTGATGAGGATGCCTGCGCCGGTCACGCCGAGGGCAAAGTTTCTCAATCCGGTGGCATACTGGGCGAGGTTGAAACTGTTGCCGCTGCTCTCGGCGGGTGCGGGAAGGCCTTCCGGTGGCAGGGGAGGAGCGATCTCCCAACCGCTCATCGTGTAAACAAGTGCCACCATCACGCAGAGGAAGCCGATGAGCCCGGGAATGATCGTTCCGGGTGCCGCGAGGAGTTCCACGCCGATCAGCACGATGCCGACGATGAACACCAGCGTCATGATCATCGTCTCGTGGCCCACCAGACTGCCCGCGACGTAGTGCCCGAAAAAGAAGATCGAGAAGGCGATGATCGCCACAAAACCCGCGAGGCCAAAGCCGGGCGTCTGCATCTCCAGATAGCCGGAGGCGAGACCGACGAGGATGAGCAACCACGCAAACTGCGTCACCCAGATGGCGATCCATTCAAACATCGTCGGCTCGGCGATGAGTGTCTCGCCTTTGAGAAGCTCGCGGCTCTTGATGTCGTCGATGCTCTTCACGATGGCCTTGGCGAGGAGTGGCTTGCCATCGACGAGCATGGTGGCCTGATCGGCGTCGAGGGTGATGATCTGGCCTTTTGGCACGATGACCTTGCCGTTGATGACGAGGCCCGCGTTCATGTCGATCATGCCTTCCAGGATGCGCACATCGTGGCCCTTAGCCCGCACGGCGGCGCGGGCCATGCCGAGAAAGGCTGAGTTGTTTTTCGCTCGTGAGGCCTCGTCCATCGAAGCACCGCTGGAGTTGACCGGTGTCGCTGCGCCGATGCTGCTGGCGGGGGCCATGTAGATCGTATCCGTGGCCATCGCGGTGAGCGCACCGGCGGAGATGGCACGCGTGTTCACATAGGAGAGCGATTTGATCGCCAGCTTCTGCAAATCTTGCATCATGAGCGTCGTCGTCTCCCAGGCCATGCCGCCGGGTGTGTCGAGATCGAAAAGCACGGCCTCGGCACGCTGCTCATCACACAAACGCAACGTGCGCTTCATGAATTCAAATCGCGCCGGGATGATGAGATCCTCCTCGCCCACGGGAATGACGACGACTTTGCCTGTGTAGGAACCGATGGAGGTCTTTTTCTCGGTTGGGGTCTCTGCCACGGATTTAGGAGCTGCGGCAGGCTTTTGGTCAAACCAGGCCGCGGTGAGCGTGACGACCTTCGCGTCCTTCGCGATGGCCTTCAGGTCGGCGGCGAGACCTTTGGCCAGCAAGGGCACAGCGTTGTCGGCATCGAGCAACAGCAGTTCGCCCTTCGCGGCGTGAGGTTCGAGGCCTTTTTCGCGATCCACGAAGGCCTCGGCGATCTCCGGCTTGTGGCCTTTGAGCTTCGCCAAGCTGCGTGCGCCCGCTTTGAGCACGGCGAGAGATTCAGCCAACTTCGTGTCCTGCGCTTTGGGAGATAAATCCTCGCCCTCAGGCAATGCGGGCGGTGCCGCGCCGATGCGGGAGCCGGGTGCCATCCAGATTTCATCACAAGCGAGCGCGATCAAGGCCCCACCTGCCACGGCGGAGGTGTTTACATAGGCGATGGTACGCAGCTTCAGCTTCGCGATTTCCTCCGCCAACGGCATGGCGTTCTGAGCGCTGCCCTGGGTGACATTGATTTCGAGCACGAGGCTCTTTGCGCCCCGCGTGGTGGCCTCGTTGATCCAGCGGCGCAGTTCGTCCCAGCGGCTGGCGTTATCGAGTTCCGACTGCGTGATGACCACATGCGCGATGTCCTTGTCCATCGTCGCCGCAGCGAGCAGTCCTGGAAAGAGCAGCGAGAGGCCGAGTAGAAGTGTTTTCATGTGGC
>JBKCXA010000666.1:0-10875 GCA_046316935.1 Prosthecobacter sp. | reverse complement strand
AGCGTGGGGCGTCTTGGCGGCGGACGTAGTCGCGATAGCTGGTGATGGGGCCTTTATCGGCACCGGGCTTCAGCATGGCGCAGTGGAAGACGAGGCCGGGGCCTTGCGGCTGCAGCGGGATGTCGTGCTGCGCGGCGAGCTTGCTCAAGCCGGCCATCAATCGCTCGCCGAGGGCGATGACGCCTGCGGGATGCTTGTCGCCAAGGGCGATAACTTCATCGAGGCACCATTTGGCGGCGGCGAGGCACAGCGGGTTGGCGTTTAAAGTGCCGGCGTGGACGACCTCGCCACTGATGATCTTGGCGAAGAATGCTTCTTTGCCGACGAGGGCCGCGAAAGGCACACCGCCGCCGACGGCCTTGCCGAGGATGGTCAAATCGGGCGTGAAACCATAGTGCGTCTGCGCACAGCCAGCACCGAAGCGGAAGCCGGTGATGGTTTCATCGGCGATCATGACAATGCCATTCGCATCGCAAAGCTCGCGGATGGTGGAGATCATGCCAGGCGCGGCGGGCATGCAGCCGGTGTTACAGATCACGGGCTCGAAAATGATCGCGGCGATCTGGCCGTGGTGCTCCTCCACCTTGCGGCGCAGGTGCTCGGGATCATTCCAGCGGGCTACGACGAAGGTGCCGAGCACCTCGGGGATCACGCCCTGGCTGGGGTGGAGGCGCGTCGGGTTCTCGTCATCGCCCCACTTGTCCGGCGGCGGTGCGAAGCCGACGAGGCCTTCATCCGCCCAGCCGTGGTAGTGGCCCTCAAACTTCAGAATGAGAGGACGGCCTGTGTGCGCCCTCGCGAGACGCAGTGCGGACAGCACGACCTCGGTGGCGGAGTTGTTAAAGCGCACCCGCTCGGCTCCCGGGATCATTTTTTGCAGCCGCTCGGCCACCTCGATCTCCAGCTCGCTCTGCGCGGCCCAGTGCGTGCCTTTGAAGGCCTGCGCGGAGATCGCCTCGGCCATGCCTTTCGGCGCGTGACCATACAAAATGGCACCCTGGCCGATCTGGAAGTCGATGTACTCATTCCCATCGACATCGAAGAGCCGCGAGCCGCTGCCGTGGTCGAAGTAGAGAGGCACCGGGGCCTCCATCTTGCGGATGCCGCTGTTGATGCCGGCGGCAATGCTGCGCTGGGCGCGGGCGTAGAGCTCCGCGGATTTCGGGAAGGTATAGGACATGGCTGGAAGGGTGAAAACTCAGCTCAGGGAGGAGCTGTCATACACGACGACGCGCTCCCAGAAGGTCTTGCAGGTGTCCACGAAGCGCTGGTGATCCGGGCAGCCCTTCTGGTAGAATTCATGGTCCTCCATGGTCTTGAAGAGCAGCGAGATGGAATAGCTGAACGAGTGATCCGTGACGGGGCGCTTCTCCGTGGGAGCTGGTTTGCCAACGAACCCGTGGGCGAGGTAGCTGATCTTCGGAAGCAGAGCGAGTTCCGATTCGAAGGTGGCACGTTGTTCGGCGGTGAGGTCGGGCTTGAGCCAGAAATAGACGTTGTGAAGCATGGCGGCGGATGGGTAGGCCGTCCGTCCGGGCGTGCAATCAGCAATGCAGTGGTTTCACCGGGTGGCCAGCGGTCACTGAGCGGCGGCTTCGGAGACCGGACCAGCCTCCGCGATGACCTCATCGTCCTTCACCGGATCGACTCGGAGGGATATTTTGATGCCGTGCTTCTCCGCTGCCACATTCAGCAGCGAGCGGATGGAGCTCACGGTCATGCCGTTTTTGCCGATCACATGCCGCACGTCATCCTTGGCAAGCTGCACGCGGTAGCTGGTGGCCCCGTTCGAGCCGGGCCCGACGGCGATGGTGGCCTGCTCGGGGTGGTCTATCAGATTGGCGACGACGTAGGAGAGGAATTCGCGGAGGGCTTCAGGGGCGTCCATGGCGGGGAGGATGAAACGGGCGGATGAGAGAGCAAACAAAAGAACCCGGTCCATTCACTGGCACCGGGTTCTTGGAATTTCGCGTCGAATCGAGCCGGATGAAATCAGGCGCTCGCCTTGGTGGCGTGCTTGATGATGCTGGCGACGGTGTCGGAGGGCTTGGCCCCCTTGGAGATCCAGTCCTGCACGCGGTCGAGCTTCACCGTGGCGTTTTCGATGCCCTTCTGGGGATCGTAGGCACCGAGGATTTCAAGGAAGCGGCCTTCACGACGGATGCGCTTGTCCGCGGCGACGATGCGGAAAACGGGGCGGTGCCTGGCACCTTCTTGACGGAGACGAATGACGACGGCCATGATGGAAAAAAGAGAGGGGTGGGGATTCGAGCGGGGGCGGATAGTGGAGACTTTGAGGGGGAACGCAACCTCTTTTTCGGAACCTGAAAGACCAGCGGGATGCGGCCGGCCCGCCTCGGGAAGCCCATGCAGCCCCGTGCCCCCCCTTGCTGGCCTTTGGCGATATTCCGCCTTGTCATCGTCGTTTGAAGGTACATCCTCAGACCGGAGCTTTTTTCCTCCTCCCGTTCCTTCCCTATGCAGAATCGCCCACCGAATCGCGGCCCCTCGAATCAAAACTCCCGCTCAGGTCCTCCCGGACGCAGCAGTGGTCCGCCGCGTGGCATTGTCGGTGGCAATGGTCCGGCCCGTTCGAGCAGCGGCCCGCCGCGCGGCATCGTGGGTGGCAACAGCAGCGGACCGCCGCGTGGCATCGTCGGTGGCAGCCAGCCGCGTCCGACTTCCCTGCCTCCGCGCAATGCGCCCCCTCCTCGCCGTCCAGAGCCGGAACCCGAACTGAAGCAGAAGGAAGAAGCCATCGAACTCGAAGGCGTCATCTCCGCAGTGCTTGCCGGCACGATGTTCAAGGTCAAACTGCGCGGCAACGGTCACGAAGTGCTCGCCCACATCTCCGGCAAGATGCGCAAGAAATTCATCCGTCTGGTCATCGGTGATGCGGTGAAGCTCGAAATGTCGCCCTACGACATGGACAAGGCCCGCATCGTTTACCGCATCGGCTGATCCGGCCCGCACCACGGCACACCGCATCCGGGCGCATGGCACGCGACATTGTTTACTTCGACCTCGAAACACGCCGCACGGCCAATGACGTCGGCGGCTGGGGCAACAAGCACAAAATGGGCATCTCCGTGGCGTGCACCTACAGCACGAAGCTCGGCGAATACTGCATCTATCTCGAAGAGGAAGCCCAGGCGCTCATCGACCAGCTTCGCCGTGCGGACCTCGTCGTGGGCTTTAACCACATCGGATTCGATTATGAGGTCCTCATGGGGCACAGCCTCTTCGACTTTCGTGACCAGCTTCACAGCTTCGACCTTCTGGTCGATCTCGAAAAACAGCTCGGCCACCGCATCAAGCTCGACGCCGTCGCCGCAGCCACGCTCGGAACCGGCAAAACCGCCGACGGTCTCGATGCGCTCAAATGGTGGCAGCAGGGCAAGGTGGCCCAGATCGCCGAATACTGCTGCTACGACGTAAAAGTGACCAAATGCGTGCATGAGTTTGGCATGGAGAATGGCTATGTGAAATACCACGACCGCAACGGCCGCGAGCAGCAGGTGAAGGTCAACTGGACCTGAGGCCGGATAGCCTGCCCCACCTGGTGTGGGTCGCTTTTTTTATTGGACGCATCTGGCCTGCGCCGGACTATCCACACCTTTTTCATGACTCAGATCCTCGATTTCATCGCCCATGTCGATAAGCACCTGCAGACCTTCGCGGAGCAGCATGGCCCGCTGATTTATGCGCTGCTGTTCGCGATCGTGTTTTGCGAGACGGGGCTGGTGGTGACGCCGTTTTTGCCGGGAGACTCGCTGCTGTTCGCCGTCGGGGCGCTGGCTGCGCAGGGATTCATGCGCATCGAGATCATCATCCCGCTGCTCGTCTGCGCGGCAATCCTCGGGGACAATGTGAACTACTGGATTGGACGCAAATGCGGCGGATGGATCGTGAACCAGCGCTGGTTCAAACGAGACTATCTGGCGAAGACGGAGGCTTTTTTCGTGAAGCATGGCGGTCGTGCCATCGTGATCGCCCGCTTTGTGCCCATCGTGCGCACCTTTGCTCCGTTCACCGCGGGCTTTGGTCGCATGCAATACCGACGCTTCCTCATGTTCAGTCTCGGCGGCGGCCTTTTCTGGGTGATCAGCATCTCCATCCTCGGCTACGCCCTGGGCAACATCCCTATCATCAAGAGCAACTTCAAGCTCGTGTCCCTCATGATCATCGTCGTCTCCGTGCTGCCGATCGTCATCGAGGTGATCAAACACAAGCGCGAGGCAGCCAAAGCGGCCACGAACGGGGACTGACAGCCCGGTGACAAAGTGCTTGCGTAAAAAGCCGGAACGGCTATTCATCCCGCCCCCTTCCCCGGAAGGGATCGTGATTCCTGAGTAGCTCAGCGGTAGAGCGGGTGGCTGTTAACCACTAGGTCGTAGGTTCGAACCCTACCTCAGGAGCCATCCATGGCAGAGTAGCTCAGGGGTAGAGCAGAGGACTCATAAGCCTTTGGTCGGGAGTTCAAATCTCCCCTCTGCCACCACTGGATGGACGTAACGGCAACAGCTCACAGAAGCGAGCTGTCATCCGATCTCTCCAGCCGCCCGATCTTCTTTTTGATCGTCTCCAGCAGCACCGTCATTTCATGCACGCAGCGAAAGCACTCCTTCTGCGTCTCCTCATCCACGAGGCCGGGCACGGCAGGATGGATCTTCATGAATTGCAGGGCGATGTTTTTGCAGGCTTCACGGATTTGGGCGATGGCGGCGGGGCGGTCCATGCGGCCCTGATTATCCGCGACGGCGGAGATCGTCAAACGCCACAGCGTCCGGCGCGGCATCAATGGCCGATTGACCGGACTTCCCGAGGCGCGTAGTCTCCGCGCCTCCAATGAACAAACTCCACACTGCATTCCTATTTGCCGCAGTTTCCATGCTCGGCCAGATCCACGCCCAAGAAGTCAAGAAAGCCGAGCCCGCCACCGCCGCTCCTCCTACGGTGGACATGGATAAGGTGAGCTACTTCATCGGCAAAAACGTCGGCGGCCAGTTCGCCGGCCAAAAGGAAAAGATCGACCTGAACGCCTTCATCGAGGGTGTGAACGACATCGTGGGTAGCAAAAAGCCAGCTGGCTACGCCATGGGCATCGGCCTGGGCCAGCAGTTCAAAAGCGAGGACATCGCCATCAGCTCTGACAAGCTCAAAGCCGGCATCGAGCGTGCCACAGGCGCCGCAACCGGAGCGGAGCCCTACACGCAGGAAGAACTCACCGCCGCGATGGACGCCTTCAACCAGCTCATGCAGAGCAAGCAGCAGGCAAAAATGCTCGAAGAGCAGAAGGAAATGGCCGCCGCCGCCGGGAAATACAAGGAAGAGGGAAAAAAATACCTCGCCGAAAACGGCAAGCGCAAGGGCGTGACCACCACCGCCAGCGGCCTGCAGTATGAAGTGCTCAAAGAAGGCACCGGACCCAAGCCCGCCGTCACCGACAGCGTAAACGTCCACTACCACGGCACGCTCATCGACGGCAAGGTCTTCGACAGCTCCGTCGAGCGTGGCGAGCCCACCTCCTTCCCCCTCCAGGGCGTGATCCGCGGCTGGACCGAGGGCCTCCAACTCATGCCCGTCGGCTCCAAGTGGCGCTTCCACATCCCCTCCGACCTCGCTTATGGCGACCAGGCCCAGGGTGATGACATCCCGCCCGGCTCCACGCTCATCTTCGATGTCGAGCTCCTCGGCATCGTGAAGTGATTCAATCCTTCCACTTTCATCCAAACGAAAAGGGCGGCTCCTGCGAGCCGCCCTTTTCATTTGTTGGCAGGAAGATCACTTCCCTGCCTTCTTCAGCAGCTCGGCGGACTCCGCCGCGCCCAGCTCCTTCACATAAATGTTCCGCCAGCGGATCTGGCCGCCGTGCGTTTGCAGCATGATCGGCCCCTTCGCGGCCATCGGCTTGGCACGATCCCAGAAGTTTTCCATCACCGCGCCGTCCACCACGAGCTGCTCATTCAGCCACACCCAGGTCACATCGCCGATCTGGCGGATGCGAAAGCTGTTCCACTCGCCGAACTCCTTGTCCGCCAGCACCAGCGGATCACGTCCCGGCTTGCCCGGCGTGTTGTTGAAGAGACCGCCGGAGCCCAGGTGCGGCTTCCGGTCCGGCTTCTTCGGGTCAAACACCTGTGTCTTGTCCCAAATCTGCACCTGGGGATTGCCTCGCAAGTAGATGCCGCTGTCCGCCTTGGGCACGGTCTTGTATTCGATCATGAGTTCGATGTCGCCAAACTCCGCATCCGTCGTGGCATAGCCGCCCTCGCCATCGTTCACCAGCTCGCCGTTCTCCACCCGCCAGTGCGTGGCGAACTCATCCTTCATCTTTTGCAGTGCCGCGGCCTTGTTCTCCCCCTCCAGTTTCACCACGCGGTGCGGGTTCAGCCCATGCCACCCGGAGAGATCCGTGCCGTTGAAGATGGCCTTGAAGCCCTCCGGCGGGTCGGCGTGCAGGAGGGAGGCGAGGGCGAAAAAGGAGAAAAAGGTGCTCAGTTTCATGGTGGAGCCGGTCAGTTCGGGGCTCGCCGCCCCCTTCTTTCATCCCCGGTCCGTTCGCAGGAACAAAACTCTTGCGTCCCCACCGCTCGCGGTTAGTCTCCGCGCCCTTTTTCCAGTCCCACCCCCTTCCCTATCGTTTCCCGCCATGTCACAGCATCGCAGCCTCAAGTCCTCCGGCTCCGTCGGCACCAAGCGCAGCGTTTTGAAGCGCGGTGAGCGCATCAAGCTCCTCAAGTCCCGCGGACTCTGGAAGGACGGCCGTCTTCCCACCAACCTGCCGAAGACCAAGCCGGAGTAAATTTCCGCGCCAGCCCTGTGGCGGCGCGATTTTGACCCCGCCAGCCCCGCTCTCTCGTGCGCCTGAACCGCTTCCTCAGCCAGTGCGGCATCGCCTCACGTCGTGGTGCCGAGCAGGTCATCCTCGAAGGCCGTGTCTCGATCAATGGGCACGTCATCAAGAATCTGGCCACGCAAGTGTCCGCCGAGGACAAGGTCGTGGTGGATGGAAAACCCGTCCAGGCCGAGCTGCCCGTCGTGATCGCCATCAACAAACCCCGCGGTTACATCTGCTCGCACGGAGATACCCATGAGCGCATGACGATCTACGATCTGCTGCCTCTCAAGTACCAGAACCTCCACCATGTGGGCCGGCTCGACAAGGAGAGCGAGGGCCTCATCCTCATGACCAACCGGGGAGACCTCTCCCACCGCCTCATGCACCCCAGCATGGGAGCTGAAAAGGAATACGAGGTCGTCGTGGACCAGCCCATGCATCCCGATGTGCTGACCAAGCTCATCAAAGGCATGATGACCGAGGAAGGGCACGCCCGGGCCGAACGCGCCTGGCTGGTGAAGCCCAACAAGGCCAACGTCGTCCTCAAACAGGGCCTCAAGCGCCAGATCCGCCTCATGTTTTACCAGCTCGGCTACGAGGTCGAGCGCCTCACCCGTGTCCGCATCGGCTGGCTGCAACTGCGCGGCCTCCAACTCGGCGGTTGGAAGGAGCTCAAGCCCACTGAGGTCGAGCGTTTCTTCAAGGAGACCGAGGCCGCCCCCCGCGAACGTGCCAAAGCCGCCCGCAAGCCCTCTCGCGACGACGATTCGGACACCTTCGCTCCCTCGAAACCCGCCAAAAAGACCGCAAAGCCTCGCCAAACCGCCTCCCGGCCTGCCAAGCGCAGCGACCGCCCGGAACGCTCCGAACGTCCCAAAGGCCGCTCCGCCTGGAGCAAGACCCGCCGGCCACGCTGACGCGATTTAAGGCCGGTAGCCCTCGGGCACCAGCTTCATCAGCTCCGCCACCTCCGCGGTTCCTTCGGCTTCGAGAACCCCTCGCGCATCAAACGTGATGTTTTCCATCGTCAGCCGCTTCGCTCGCACAACGGCGGTTGGGGCGATCAAGGCCGTGCTCGGCTCTCCGAGCCTTCGAAAAAGCACGTTGTCCATTTCCAGTTCGCAGTGCCTGTCCTCGCGACCGGTCACGGTGAAGGGATTTTGCGCTTTGGAGAAGATCACAGCGTTCGTGAGGCGGTAACGGCCGTCATCGAGGAAGAACAAGTCGTAGCCGATGCAGTCGGCGATGAAGACGCGGTTGTAGCTTGTCTTGGCCGCCACGGTGTCGCAGATGCCCGTGCTGTTGCCGATGCTCACAAAACCATCCACGCGATACTCCGCTGTCTCATGGGCGCTGATGCCGTCATCACCACACTCGATGGCTCGGATGTTCTCAAAGACCACGTCGCGGCAGTCGCCGTGGATGTTGAAGCCATCGTTGTAAGGATGAGTGGCCGTGAGGTTCTTGATCACGAGATGCGCGTTGTCGCCGCTCATCTGCACGCCCGCGCTGCGCATCGGCGCGAAGATTTTTGCCTCCGCCAGCTTCTGACCGGCGGCCACTTTGAGGTAAAACGTGCCGTAAATCGCCTTCGACGGCGGCTTTTCACGGCTCGGGTCCTTCACAAACGTCCACTCGCCCGCCTGCAACTCCTCCGGCTTCTTTAGCGGCGATTGTTTGCCCTTCGACGTGCGGCCCATGTGCTGCATGCGGCCATCAAAGATGAAAAACCAGCGCCCGACCACCGCATCGCTCAGTCCCGGCATGAGGTCCTCATTCGCAAACAAGCCCGGCGAAAGCTCGCGCCACTTCGCCGGATTAATCGGGTCACTGCCCTCGAGCGTCGCGCCATGCCCGTCGAGCGTGATCGGCTTCCCCGGCTCGCCCTTTTTGCCATAAAAGCCCGCGTAATCGCGATACACCTTCGGCTCTAGGTGGATCGTGTCCCCCGGCATGGCCAGCTTGATCGCATGATGAATTGTCGGTGCTTCCTTCCCGACATGGATGTCGTGAGCATGCACGAATGAGATCGCGGAGAGGAACGGGGCGACGCAGAGCGGGCGGAACATGGAGCTTCTACGCAAAATGGGGGCCTCTTCGCACAACATTCAATGTGCAGAGACGCTTAAGACCAACGATTCTCGCTTCACATCCACTTACCAAAGCTCTTTGCTTTAGGGAAATCATGCGCGGCTATGATCAATCACCCTGCTTCAGCCGCCGATACTCGCTCGGCGAATGGCTCGTGACAGCGCGAAAGGCACGGGTGAAGGCGCTGTGATCCGCGAAGCCGCAATTGAGCGCGATCTCAGCGATGCTGGAGTCGGTTTCGCGGAGGAGGCGGGAGCCAGCGGTGATGCGAGTTTTGGTGATGAGCTGCATCGGGCTGATGCCGTGGATGCGTTTGATGACTCGCGCGAAGCGTGCTGCGCTCATGCCGGCTTTTTTGGCGAGCGAGGAGGGGCTCACCGCCTCGTCAAAAGAACGCTCGAGATACCGCAGGGCCTGCGCGACGCCGGGCGGCACTTCATCGCGGCTGACCAGTGCGGTGAGATCCTTCGAGATGCCGATGAGGCCGGTGACACGGCCTTTTTCATCGCGCACGGGGATCTTGCTCGTCAGGCCCCACACCGGCACGTGCGGCTTCCGCCAGAACATCTCCAACCGCTCTATGATCGGCTTGCCAGTGCGCAGCACCTGCGCGTCCTGCTCGGTCGGGATGCGGCCAAAGTCGCCCGGGCAGACCTCGCAGGGCCGTTTGCCGAGCATCTGCGCTTTGCTCGCGAGGCCATGCCGCTCGACGAGCGACTGATTCACGACCACATAGCGTCCGTCGGCGTTTTTGATGAAAAAAGCCGTGTCATGCATCAGATCGGCCACCTGCTCGACGAACTGCGTGTCGATCAAAAGGTGCCCGCGGGGCGAGAGGATGCCGGGAAGCGCTGAGAAGGCCGTCTTCATGAAAACGTCGGACTTTATCAACGACCATCCAAGCAGGGCCTTCCAGTGCGTTTTTCGATTGTGCGGCATTTCACGCTCGTTTTGGCCTTCCCGGTCAAGACGTTGCCGCGTTTCCGGCCCACACTTCCTTTTCTTATGAAACGACTTCTGCTGATCGCCAGCTTCCTCACCTCCGCGCTTCACGCAGCGCTGGATCGCCCGAAGCTGCAGATCATCAATGGCACCGCGCAGGTCGTGGAGGTGTTTTGGATCAATGACACAGGCGAACGCATCCCCAACGGCACCGTGCCGCCGGGGAAGCACACGATCATAGGCACCACGCTGGGGCATCGCTTTGCCGTGGTGGGTCGCGAGGACAAAAAAGAGAGCCTCGTGACTGCTGAGGTGCGTGTGCAGGCGTTTCGCGTGGGTGGATTGCCGTCGTTTTACACGCAGCAGGCCAGCGCAGGCGGCTTTCCCGTCGTCGCCTCGGCCAAGGTGAGTCCGTATGCGCTGAAGGAGGCCGTTTACATCATCGATATGATGCTCTCGAAGCGTCCTGACGTTCGCGAGGCCATGGTGAAAAGCGGCGCACGACTGAGCATCCTCGCGCACAACGAGTTCACCTGCGATCAACCCGAGTGGGCGTGGCTTGCGGAAGAAAAAGAGGAAGGCTTCGATAACCTCAGCGCCCGTGATTTCCGCGATGCTCGTGCCCGCGGCATGGGCGGCAGCATCACGGATCCCTATTGCTCCTGCGCCGAGGAAAACCTGCTCGCCTACGACGGCGATCCCTACAGCACGGAAAACATCCTCATCCACGAGCTGGCGCACAACATTCACCTGCGAGGCATGATCAATGTCGATGCCACCTTCGATCAGCGCGTGAAGGCCAGCTACGACGCCGCGATGAAGGCAGGCCTCTGGAAGGGCAAGTATGCCAGCGTGAACCATCACGAATACTTCGCCGAGGGCGTGCAGAGTTGGTTCGACAACAACCGCGAGCCCGATCACGATCACAACCACGTCAACACCCGCGCCGAGCTGCTCGACTACGATCCCGGCCTCGCCGCGCTGTGTCGCGAGGTCTTTGG
>JBKCXA010000665.1:0-5919 GCA_046316935.1 Prosthecobacter sp. | reverse complement strand
GCTTCAGGCGGCGCTGAATCTCCTCGGTCTCGGATTTGAGCATCGTGGTCTGGTTCGCCACGCCCACGCGGATGAGGTGCTGATCAGGGTCAAAGCCCACCGAGTGCGACTCGGCCGGGAAACGCTTCAGGAAGGCCTCTTTGTCGCCGCCTTGGCGGATGTAGTCGCAGACGTAATCGACATCCGCCAGCGTGAGGATGACGAGGAAATGGCCGGTGCCATCATCGCCGACAGCGCGGGAGGAGGTGGCACGAGTCTCCTCGTGGGAGGCCTTGCCGTGAATGATGGAGGTGAAGCTGGTCTTGGCATACTGGCGCACGCGTTTCCACACGCTCATCACATCGCCGCAGGTCGTATCGACGATCATGCAGCCGCGGCTGGAGATCAATTTCATGAGATTCGTCTCCGCACCAAAGGCCGGCACGATCACGACATCCTCATTCGTGAGCTTTGAGACCTCTTCCTCGTGCTTGCCCACGGGGATGCTGACGATGCCCATCTCCGTGAGCTGTCGGTTCACCTCTTGATTGTGAATGATCTCGCCTAGCAGGAAGACACGCTTGTCCGCGAAGACCTTCCGCGCTGCGTAGGCGAGGTCGATGGCACGCTCCACCCCGTAGCAAAAGCCGAAATCACGGGCCAGGCGCATGGTGGTGTTTCCCACGGTAATCTCGGAGCCTCGGGCGCGGATCTGCTCGACGATCTGGCTGCGGTAGTGCGTCTCCACCTGGGCCTGCACACGTTCCATGACCTCCGGGGTGCGGACGTTCACACGGCGGGCGGCGGGGGCAGGGGCGGACATGGAAGTGAAAGGGCTGAAAAAAGACAGGGCGGCCATGTGATGGCCGCCCTGTGAGGTAAGATGGCGATTAGTAGTTGTAAAGCTTGCCGCGAGCCGCGTCTTCAAAGACCTTCGGGCTCAGCATGTAGCTGTCTGGCGGGTCAGGCAGGGTGCTGTCGTCGAGGACGGGCAGCGACTTGCCGATGGTGGCGTCCTCCGGGTGGGAGGTGGCGATGATGAGCGGGGTGCCGGTGCGCACCATGCCGAAAATCTTCTTCGCAGCGGCGATAGGCAGGCGCACGCAGCCGTGGGTGCAGGGATAAGGCTTCACAAAGCCCCAGTGCATGCCGTAGGCGCTCTTGAACTCCATCCAGAAGGTCATCGGGTAACCGGCTCCTGGGCTGCTCACGCGGCGGCGGTTGGCCACCTTGTTGTAGATGGTGTAGGTGCCGAGCGGCGTGGGGCTGCTGGCGGTGCCCACGGAGCAGGGGGTGGCGAGCAGGACCTCATTGCCTTCCATGACGTAAACACGCTGGGCGCTTGTGCTCAGCTTCACCTTCACGGCAGCGGGGTTTTTGACGGCCTTGGCGGGCGGGTCAAAGGAGGTGGAGTAGTTGCCTTTTTTGACGACACCGGCGCAGCTCGAAAGAACAGCCGCGGCGGCGATGAGGAGGAGGGAACGGAGGGTGTGCTTCATAGCGCTTGGGAGATACCGGCTCGCCGCGAAAGTTCAAGGCGCAAAAAACTGCTCCTCACGCGATCCACGGTTTGATGACCTTGCCCGCGACATCCGTGAGCCGGAAATCGCGGCCCTGGAACCGATGCGTGAGCCGCAGGTGGTCAAAGCCGAACTGGTGGAGCATCGTGGCATGGAAGTCATGCAGATCGACGGCATCACGCGTGATGCTCCAGCCGATCTCATCGGTCTCGCCGTAGATTTGACCGCCTTTGAGACCGCCCCCGGCGGCGAGCATGGTGAAGGCGAAGGGATGGTGATCGCGGCCGGTGGCGTTCGGATTGCCGCCGCGATTCTCACCGAGCGGCGTGCGGCCGAATTCGCTGCCCCAGACGATCATGGTGTCATCGAGCATGCCGCGTTGCTTCAAATCCTTGATCAAAGCCGCGATGGGTTGGTCGGCCATGCCAGCGTTGTAGCTGAGCTCGTCGTTGAGATTGCTGTGATGATCCCAGCTCGCGTGCATGATGCTCACAAAGCGCACGCCACGCTCCACGAGTCGGCGGGCGAGCAGGCAGTTCGTGGCAAAGGATTTATACTGGCCGGGGCCGCCGCCGCGTGTGGCTTTGATGTTCGGATCAGGCCGATCCACGCCATACATTTCGAGTGTTTTGGCGTCCTCGCCTTTGAGGTCGATCAACTCAGGCGCGGAGGACTGCATGCGGAAGGCCAGTTCATACGCGGCGATGCGGCTGGCGATCTCGGGATCGCGGATTTGATCGTAGCGGCTCTGATTCAGCTCCCTCAGCGTGTCGAGTCCCTTGCGCTGAAGGCTCATCGGGATGCCCGGCGGGTTTTTGAGGTTCAAAACTGGCTCGCCCTGATTGCGGAACAAAACACCGGCATAGGTGCTCGGCAGGAAACCGCTTTGCCAGAGCGATGCACCGCCGCTGGTGCCGCGTCCGCTGTTCAGCACGACGTAGCCCGGCAGATTCCGCGACATGCTTCCAAGGCCGTAATTCAGCCATGAACCCACCGTGGGCAGCCCAAACTGCGCTCGACCGCAGTGCAGCACGAGCTGGCCAGGGTGGTGATTGAACTGATCCGTGTGCAGGCTGCGCACCATCAGCCAGTCATCGGCCTGCTTGGCCATGTGCGGCAGCAGATCGCTGAAATCCATGCCGCACTGGCCGTGCTTGGCGAACTTTCGCGGGCTGCCCATGAGCTTCGCGGTCTCTTTGCGGATGAAGGCGAAGCGCACGTTCTTCGTCATGCTGTCCGGCAGCGGCTGGCCGTTCAATTCATTGAGCTTCGGCTTCGGATCAAAGAGATCCATCTGGCTCGGCCCGCCTTCGAAGAAGATGAAGATGCAGTTCTTCGCCTTCGCGGGGAAGTGCGCTGGCTTGGGCAGCAGCGGATCAGCCACCGTATCGGCACTGAGAATGCCCTCCTGCGTGAGCAACGAGCCGAGAGCCAAGGCACCCAGCCCGCTGGCGCTCGTGTTAAAGAACTCGCGGCGTGTTTGCTGAATCTGGTGCTCGACAGGATGCATGAGGGGAAGGTCGAATGATGAATGCAGAATGACGAATGTCTGCGGCATCAAACGTGAATCAGGGTAGCGGACTTGCGATGGCAAAAAGACAGAAACGACACAGAAACCACTTATCGACCGTCGCAGGGTTCATCGGCTCTGAATGACCTCGCCCCATTTTATGAACCTGGGAAGCAAGGGTTGCGCAGTGAGCGGGGTGGCTCAAAGATGAGGCGTGGAGAAGATATTCGCCGTGATCAACCAGATGGAAGCCGATGGAGTCATCGGGCGCTATGCCATCGGCGGGGCGGTGGGTGCCATTTTCTGGCTGGAGCCGATCACGACGAAGGATGTGGATGTGTTTGTGACGCTGCCCACAGCCCCTGGGGGCACGCTGCTGACACTGGGGCCGATTTACGAGTATCTGCTGGCGCATGGGTTCAAACCTGAGGGGCAATTCATCGTCATCGAAGGTTGGGCGGTCGAGTTTGTGCCGCCTGGCTCGCGGCTGGTCGAGGAAGCGCTGGCAGGAGCCGTCGAACGGGATGTGAACGGTGTGCTCACGCGGGTCTTCACGGCGGAGCATCTGGCGGCGATTTGCCTCCAGGTCGGCAGACCCAAGGATCATGACCGCGTGATCCGCTTCGTGGAGGCCGGGGTGCTTGATGCGGAAGTCTTTGAGGCTATTCTCAGACGCCACGATCTCACGGAGAAGTGGAACAAGTTTCAGCGAACCTACCTCGACTCATGACCGACCTGATGAAACAGCTCACTGCCCGCAAGGTGGAACGCCGTCGCCAGCTCGCCGCGCTGCCGGTGGGTGAGAAGCTGCGGATGCTGGAAGAGATGGTGGCATCTGCAAAAGTCATTGCCGCCACCCGGCCGTCGAAGCCTGTGAATGCGGTGCGCCCCAGATTTGGCTCGGTGACGGGGATCCTACTGTCGGACGACTTTGCCAACGATCGTCCGTGAAAGGCTCCGTTCAGACACGCGGTAGATTCCGAGCCTAAGGCGTCAAACTCCCAGGATAAGCGGCGTTTCCCCCGTTTCCCCGTTTCCATGAGGCTTTTTGTCATTTTACTTTCCTGCATGTTTTTTGGCTGCTCATCACACCAATCTGTAGGACGCCTTAATGCTCTTTATTTATCCTCAGTTTCCATTGAGAACGCTTCCACGCCTCCCAACAATGAGGCACTATGGCGTAGAAGCACTTTGATCCACAGTAAAGGAAGAGAGTTCTGGGGGGCTTATTCAGATATCAAGGCGTTGATTGGAGTCAGTAAAGCTCACAAAAAGTTACGCAACCTGATCGATCAAGAAGGTGTATCTGTTATACTGATCGTCCCGACTTTGACAGATTTTCGAGGACCAGATGAAGATGAAATCATTGAGCAGGCGCTATTGTCAGGAGTGAGGTCTACGAATTTTCTAATGCGAGTTTTGGGGCACCCACGAAACCGGCAAAAGATCGAAGCATGCCGAAAAGGTTTAGAGCTCTTTTAAGACTGAAAAAATGAACCCACGAGTCAACCAATGGCATTGGCCGTGCCAAACCACATGGGAAAATGGTGTCAGGGGAAAATGGTGTCAGTGTGCAAAAATTTGACAGATCAATGCCAGCCTAGTGAGTGAACGTTCTGGCAACATGAAACACCGCTGGGGACGTCATGGGTTGATCGCCTCGTAGGCCACCAGCGAAGGTTCCATGGCTTTGAGGGCCGTGGCCCAGAAGTCGGGGTTGGTCAGGTCTTCGCCGAGGGTTTGCTTCACGACCTCTTCGCAGGTGGCGCTGCCGGTCATGGAAAGAAAGGCTTCGTAGCGGGGGAGGAAGGACGGGCCTTCGGCTTTGAAGCGGGCGAAAAGGGCCTGACTGAGCAGGTAACCGAAGACGTAGGGGAAGTTGTAAAAGCTGATGCCGCTGATGAAGAAGTGCATCTTGTAGGCCCAGAACATGGGATCGGTGCCGTCGGGCAGCAGCGTGTCGCCATACATTTGGCGCTGCGCCTGGCTCATGAGCTCGCTGAGGCGGCTGACGCTGACTTCGCCAGCGGCCCGCTCGGTGTAAAAGGCCTTCTCGAACTCGTAGCGCATCGGGATGTTGATCAGATAGGCATGCGCCCGCAGCATCTCCTGATCGAGCAGGTAGGCTTTGGTGGCCTCGGTGAGGCCAGGATCATTCATGAGGCCGTTGAGCAGGATCATCTCGCCGAAATTGGAAGCGGTCTCCGCCAGCGTCATCGGGTAGCTGGACGCAAAGGACCGTGCTGGCCGCAGCACGCAGGAATGCCACGCATGACCCACCTCATGGGCGAGCGTGACCATGTCATGCACGGTGCGGTGGAAGGTCATATAGACGCGTTCCTCGTGCTTGAACTGCGAGCCGGTGCAGAAAGCGCCGGGTCGCTTGCCGGCACGCGGTTGGGATTCGATCCAGCGGTTCGCCAGCATATCGCGGAAGTAAGCGCCGAGTCGCGGATAAGCGGCGCTAAAGGCCTGATCGACGGTTTTGCAGGCCTCGTCCCAATCAAGCGGCTTTTCCTCCGGCGCGGCGATTTGCGGTGCTTCGAGGTCAAAGTAGTGCAAAGCAGGCGTGCCTTGCAGTTTCGCGGCTTTTCGCAGGGCACGACGCGGCAACTCGATGTGCGTGTGAATGGCCTCCAGCATGGCATCGAGCGATTTCCGGCTCATCGCGCCATCAAAAAGTGGAGTATCAAGGAAGTGCGGAATGCTGCGGCGGCAGTAAAGGCTGTGCCGCGTGCCCGCGATGCCATTGAGCGCCGCCGCGAGCGTCACCGCGTGATCGTTCCAAGGCTTCTGCCCGTCGTGAAACGCTGCCTCGCGCAGCTTGCGGTCCGGTTCGGACATCAGCGCACGACGGCGCGACATCGCTACGATCTCCCTGTGCCCGTCCGGGAAGGTCATCTCGAACTC
>JBKCXA010000664.1:0-3132 GCA_046316935.1 Prosthecobacter sp. | reverse complement strand
CCGCAGGGCACGCGATGGCTCAGCACGTCATCACGGAAGTCCTTGAGCCGTTTTTCCTTGGGCGACTCATGCACGCGATACACCGCCGGCAGATCGAGCTGCATCAAACGGCCTGCCACGGCCTCATTGGCAAGCAGCATGTACTCTTCGATGAGCTGATGGCTCTCGTCGTTCTCGATGCGCTCGATGCGCAGCACGCGGCCTTGCTCGTCGAGACGGATTTTGTTCTCGGGGAAATCGAGGTCGAGGGAGCCATTGCGGAAGCGATGCGCCCGGATGCGCTGCGCCATCTGGTGCGCATCGTGCAGCATCTGCTCGATCTCACCCTCCGGCGGACGGCCGATGACCTCAAAGGCCTGCTTGTAGGTGAAGCGACGCTTCGAGCGGATGACGGCGGCGTAGAATTTCGAGCTCACCACCTTGCCATCCTTGGCCAGGACGAATTCCACGCACTTCGTCAAACGGTCCACGTCCGGCTTCAGTGAGCAGAGTTCATTGCTCAGTGCCTCGGGCAGCATGGGGATTACGCGATCGACGAGGTAGGTGGAGTTTCCCCGCTTGCCGGCCTCAATGTCGAGGTGGCTGCCGGGCTTCACATAGTGCGAGACATCGGCGATGTGGACCCACAGCCGCCACTGGTCCGCTCCGTGGCGCTGGATGCAGATGGCATCGTCAAAGTCCTTCGCATCATCCGGATCAATGGTGATCACATTGTGCGGGCGGCAATCGACGCGTCCCTTGCACTCCTCGGCACTGGGCTGGTTGTCGGGTCGGGAGCGGGCGATCGTGTTGGCCTCATGCAGCACATTCTTGGGAAAGTGCAGCGCGAGGTCGTAGTGCCGGATCACGCTCAGCATGTCCACGCCTTCCGCATCCGGTGGGCCGAGCACCTCGATGACCTCGCCCTCCGGCGGAGTTTCAGCGGATTCCCACGCGGTAAATTCCACCACGACCTTGTCACCCGGATTGGCACGGCGTCCCACGTCCTTCGGCGGCGGCACCATCACCGCGCCGGGCAGGCGGGGATCATCCGGCTTCACAAACAGCACCTGCTTGGAAACCACCAGCGTGCCGACAAACTGCGAGCGCTTGCGCTCCAGGATGCGCACGACCTTGCCGGTGTTCTCCTCGGGGGAGATGGGCTTGCGCAGGCCCTGCGGCTTCACATCCCGGCGCACCAGCACGCGGTCGCCATGCATGGCGGTGGCTTGATTGCGGTCTGTGACGACGATTTCGCCGAGACCGGGCTCGTCGGGCTGCACAAAGCCTTTGCCTGCCCGGTTGATCGAAATGACCCCGGGCACCAGATCCGCCTCAGCGGCCTGGATGTAGCGGTTTCCTTTGGTGCGGATGATGAGACCCCGCGTGACGAGGTCTTTGAGCACGCTTTGCATTTCTTGCTGCTGTCCTGGGCGCAAATGCAGCGCCTTGATGAGCTGCGGGACGTTCGATGGCGTGTAAGCCGGGTCGCCGAGCAGCTTCAATAGTCGGTTTTCCATCCGCCACAGTGGCACAGGAGGAAGGCCTGTGCCTCAACTATTCTCATCACTCTCTGCGATGAACTTTATTCACGGCGATTCTGCGCAAACAACCACTGCCAGAACGCGGGGTTGTCATACGTCGCGGTCCAGGAATCGTGTCCGACGCCGGGGTAGATGGTAAGTTTGACGGGAGCACCGATCTTTTTGAGGGCGTCGTGGATCTTGTGGCTGAACTCGACGGGCACCGCGCCGTCTTTGTCACCGTGGAAGATCCAGGCGGGCATGGTTTTGAGGCGCTCCGCCTGCACCCAGCGCACTCCGGCACCGCCGCAGATGGGGGCGATGGCGGCGAAGGTATCAGGATACTCAAAGGCGGTGTCCCAGGTGCCGAAGCCGCCCATGCTGAGACCGGTCAAATAGACGCGGGCGGTATCAATGCGCTCGGTTTTGATGAGATGATCGGTGACGGCTTTGATGCCGTGAGGATTCCAAAGGGCACCCGAGGGGCATTGCAAGCTGGCGATGACCGCGGGGAACTTTTGACCGGCGGCGATGAGCTTGGGCGGACCGTGCTTTTTGAGCTGTTCGAGATTGCTTCCGCGTTCGCCGCTGCCGTGAAGGAAGACGACGAGGGGCCATTTTTGCTTCGTATCGGCCTCGTAGCCCTCCGGTTTGCTCAAAAGGTAGCTGTAGCTGACTTTGATGACAAAATCGCCGCTGTAGGTTTGCGGCGTTTGGGTATCGGCGAGTGCAAACGAAGCGGCTAGGAGGAAGGCGAGGGTTCGGACCATGGGATCATAACGGCCTCGTCGGCGACGGCCTTGCGCTCCGCATGCGCCCGGAAGATCAGCGTGACGAGCGAAAGCGTGACCAGCGAGCTCAGCGGCATCAGAATGGCGGCGAGCAGCGGGCTAAGATGGCCCATGAGACCCATGATGGCGGTGACAATGTTGTAAGTGACCGAGAAGGCAAAGACGGCACGCACGGCGAGGCGATGCGTGGCGGCGATGTCGAGCAAACTGCTCATGAAACGCATGCTGTGACCGAGGAAGTAGAAGTCTGCCTTGTGCTCCAGGAAGCTGCGACCGGTGACCGGACTGCCCGCACAGGACGCGGCATCGAAGGCGAGGCTGTCATTGGCACCATCGCCAATGTAGAGCGTGCCGTGAGGATCATGGGCGGCGATCCACGCGGCTTTTTCATCAGGCGTGAGGCTGTGGTGCCATTGATCACGCTGCAAGCCGAGCTGCGCGGCGATGTCGAGCAAACTGCTCATGAAACGCATGCTGTGACCGAGGAAGTAGAAGTCTGCCTTGTGCTCCAGGAAGCTGCGACCGGTGACCGGGCTGCCCGCACAGGATGCGGCATCGAAGGCGAGGCTGTCGTTGGCTCCATCGCCAATGTAGAGCGTGCCGTGCGGATCATGCGCGGCGATCCACGCGGCTTTTTCATCGGGCGTGAGGCTGTGATGCCATTGCTCACGCTGCAAGCCGAGCTGCGCGGCAATGTCGGCCACCTTCGGTTCGCGGTCGCCGCTGAGGATGCTGACGCGGAGGCCGCGCTTGCCGAGGGCGTGGACTTCATCGCTCGTTTCGCCTCGCAAGGCATCGTGGAAGCGGAAGGCGGCGAGAAGATGCGCCGGGGATGGCCC
>JBKCXA010000663.1:0-13655 GCA_046316935.1 Prosthecobacter sp. | reverse complement strand
TCTTTGACCTTGTCTTGGATGTTGTCTGCCATGTGTGTGGGGGGTGGTAAGTGCGGCGGAGCTTTAGAGGCTGGTTATGCTTTGGCAAGAGAAAAAATCACGCCTTTTCAGGAGGGCGTTCCACCTTCGTTGTGAGGTGTTTCGGCGGCGTTTTCAGCAGGGGCGTCAGCCGGCTCTGGATCAGCCACTTTTTCAATCAGCTCGCCATTGAACCGGCCCAGGAGGCGATTCAGCACCTGGTCTGCTCCACCATACATCAAATCATCAATGACCGCCTTCTTCTCGCGCCCCGCACCCCCGGTTTTATACCACGCGTAGGCCAGGCCCTGCTTGTCCCACTTGCGTTTGTCCACGCGGAAGACCTCGGAGAAGAGCACCTTCACGCGATCGGGCGTCACGAAGTGATCCGCCTCGCCCCGCAGCGTGGTGTTTTTACGCAGCAGCACAACCACGCCCACCGCCAGTGCCGCGGCGAGGCAGCCGTAGCCGAAGTAAAACTGCTCCGCGATCTCGCGGTCCGTGTAGTGATGAGGGTCCTCTTTCCAGTTGTTCGAGGCAGCGTAAGTCACCCACTTCGGCGGCTCGCCATCGGTGCCGGTGGGCATGCCCTTGGCCTTTTGCTCGGCGATCCATTGATCCAGCGTGCCGGCCTTCTTTGCCGCATCAAAGGTGGCCAGGAACTCACCATTGAACCACTCCTTCTTCTTCGCGATCTCGACCTCCTTGGGGTAGCCGACATTGCCGTCGTAGAGGAAGTAAGCGCCAAAGAAAGCAAACATCGCCGCCATCATGGCCCGGCGTTTGAAATACCAAGGGGTGACGCGGCAGACGATGGAGGCGTTGGGATCGGCGGTGGCAGGGTCCATGTGGGCGCCACCTTTGCGCCGCGCCTCAACGCCGCGCAACCGACGTTTTGTGTGGGGAAAATTGCCCCGGGATTGCAACCGTCCGACGCTTTTCAGCGCATGATTTTCCGCTATTTGATCCGCACCCCAAACCCAAACTTAAAAACCCATGATCCACTTCGATCCGCTCTATCTCATCATCATGCTCGGCACCACCGCGCTGGCCATGTGGGCCTCCTGGCGTGTCAAAGCAGCCTACAACACCTATTCGCAGGTCCCCGCCATGTCCGGCCTCAGCGGGGCGCAGATCGCCCGGCGCATCCTCGACCTCAATAACATCCACGACGTCGAGGTCGTGCCCACCCAGGGCCTCCTGAGCGACCACTACGATCCGCAGAACAAGCGGCTCGTGCTGTGCGAGGAGAACTATCACGGCACCAATGTGGCCGCTCTCGGCGTGGCCGCGCACGAGGCCGGCCATGCTCTCCAACACCAGCAGATGTATGCGCCGCTCCAATGGCGCATGGCCGCGGTGGGCATCACCACCATGGCAGGCCAGGCCATTCCCTTCATCGGCTTCGGTCTCTTCTACTTCGCGCCAAAAATCGCCATCCCGGCCCTCGCGATCTGCTTTGGAATAGTGATGGTCTTCCAACTCATCACCCTTCCCGTCGAGTTTGATGCCACCGCCCGTGCGAAGCGCATCCTCGCTCACACCGGCGCAGTCGCACCCGGCGAGGAGACCACCGCCATGAGCAAGGTGCTCGACGCCGCTGCCCTCACCTATGTGGCCGCCTTCATCAGCTCCCTCGCCACCTTTCTTTACTACATCCTGCAGATGATGGGCTCGCGTCGCGAGGAATGATCCATCTTGCCAACATTCCGGCATCGAACGGCGTATGGGAAACCATGCGCCGTTTCCTTTTCGCCATCCTCTTTCCCGCTGCCGCCTTTTCCGCCGATGTTCCGGCGCTGCGAGGCCTCAGCCGGACGAATTTGCTGCAACTCGAGCCCTCAGGCAAAGAAGCCCAAAATGACGAGGAATGGCAAAAGCGACGCACGGAAGCCCTCGAAGGGTTTCAAGCCATCGCCGGACGTTTGCCGGGAAACGACATGCGATGCGAGTTGGAGCCTCAAGTCATCAGCGAAACCGACTGTGGCACCTATGTTCGGCGTTTCATCGAATACAGCTCACAACCCGGTGGCCGCGTCCCGGCATGGCTTTGCATCCCCAAAAAAGCCCTCGCTGGCGAAAAAACACCCGCCGTGCTCTGCCTGCATCCCACGGAAAACAAGATCGGCCACGACGTGGTCGTCGGCCTCGGTGGCAAACCACACCGGCAGTATGCCTCCGAGCTCGCGGAGCGCGGTTTCGTCACTTTGGCACCGAGCTATCCCCTGCTGGCGAAGTATCAGCCCGACCTGAAGGCGCTGAAAATGCCCAGCGGCACCATAAAGGCCATCTGGGACAACATCCGCGGACTCGACTATCTGGAAACGCTGCCCTTCGTCGATGCCAGCGCCGGTTTCGCCGCCATCGGTCACTCGCTCGGCGGGCACAATTCGATCTTCACCGCGAGCTTTGAGCCGCGCATCAAAGTGGTCGTCACGAGCTGCGGCTTCGACTCGCTGCTCGATTACTACGGCGGCAATATCAAAGGCTACGTCCAGGAGCGCTACATGATAAAGATGCAGGACTACCTCGGCCGGCCGCAGGACGTGCCGTGGGACTACTATGAACTCATCGCCGCCCTCGCCCCGCGACACCTCTTCATCAATGCGCCGCTGCGGGATGCAAACTTCCGCCACGACAGCGTGGACCGCATCGCTGCCGCCGCGGAACCGGTTTACCGCCTCCACACGGCGGCGGGGCGCATCGTGGTCCGCCATCCAGATTCGGACCACGACTTCCCCGATGCAGAACGCTTCGAGGCTTACGCCCTCATTGAAAAAGTGCTTCGAAACCGCTGAGCTTACTCCTTCAGCTTCTTCACCAGATACTCGACGGCACTCTTCGACACGCCTTCGACACCCGGATAGTAGAGCTCGCAGTTCACCCCGTTCGCCTTGCAGTGCTCCTGCAGCTTCACGCCGAAGTTCGCGGTATGCGTCGGGTCCTTCTCATCTTTGCCCAGGTTCGGCACGCCATTGAAGGTCAGATGCACCGGCGGGTCGTCACTGCTCACGAGCGCATAGGGCGAATACTCCGCGATCCAGGGCAGGATCTTCTCACGCGCTGCGAGAAAGGCCTCAAACGTCGGACGATCCTTGCCGGTGAGGGATAGGAAGGCGTGACCGCCATACTTGCTATTCGGCGTCCATTCCTTCATCTGCTGCGGATCGAGCGTCGTCTGTGCTCCGGCCACCGAGGCGCAGTAGAGGCGGCTGGATTCGCGGGCGATGGGATCACTGCTCTTCGGGTCAGCCAGATCCGGGTGAAAGGCCAGCCACAGGCTGCTGCAGGCGCCGGCACTTCCGCCGCTCGCGCCGATGCGCACCTTGTCGATGTTCCATTCTGCCGCCTTGCTGCGCACGGTCTGCAACGCTCGCGCCGCATCATGCAGCGGCCCTTTCACCGGCGGCACGACATCCTGGGACTGCGAAACGTAGCGGTAGTTGATGGAGACCACCGAAATGCCTTCCTTCAAATACGGCTCCACGGCGATGCCCGCCTTGTCACCGCCCATCCAACCGCCGCCATGGATGAAAAAGAGCAGCGGCGTCGGTTTGTCCGACTTCGCCTGCCAGAAATCGAGCACGTTGCGCTCATGCGGGCCATACTTGAAGTTCGCCACCGTCGGCGGCGGATTCTTGGGATACTTTTTTGCCGCAGGAGTCTTCTTCGCAGGCGCCTCGGCCTTTTTCGCGGATTCGGCTTTCTTGGCAGGAGCTTGCGCCAGCGTGGAAACAACGGCCAGCAGGAGGATGGATAGAGTGAGTTTCATGGTGGAGCGCCATCAACGCCCACACGAATGCTCATCTGGCAGCGATCATCGTTTCCCTCCCACTTGGGCGATGGACTCCCTCACGATTCGCAGGCATTCGTCCGGACTCGCCGGCATCGGCAGCATCAGGGACTGGCCACGCACCTTCAAATGGCGCGTCATCCCCACCCGGTGCACATCAGTCACCGCAATGCCGTGAGATGCGAAAAACTGCACCACTTCCTGATCGGTTGCGTATCGGCTCATGAGGATCTGCAAAAAACACCGGGCTGGCAGAGCCCGCCCGGTGAGAGTGAAAAAGGCCTTTGGGGCTATTTTGTCGGTTCCGCCGGAGCTGGAACATCTGCAGGCTTCAGCTCGGGCTTGGGAGCAGGCGGCGGGGTGACAGGCTTGTCCTTGATCTCATTGGCCGGAGGCACGGAGATCGGCGGGGTGGTCACGGTGATGGGGGCGGGCTTCGCGGCGGCATCAGCAGAGGGCTTGGCAGGCTCTGCCGGAGGGGTGACAGGCTTCAGACCGGGGATGGTGCCAGGAGTGAGACCTGGGATCGTCGGAGCAGGCGCGGCATCCTTCTTTGGCTCTTCCTTCTTGATGATCTCGCTGCGCTTCTTGAAGAGCGAGTTGATGGTGTACTCCGTAACTTGATACACCCAGCCATCGCAGGCCTTCTCTTTGGCGAGCTTTTCTTCGAGGCTCTTTTTCTGCGCTTCGAACTGCTCGTCCTTGGTCTTTTTGTCCTCGGGCTTTTCATCCTTGGCGGCTTCACGCTTCTGCGGGATGGCTGCGGTGGTGGTGACGCTCATGAACCATTTATCAGCGCCATCGACGGCCTTTTTGGCGGCCTGCACGGTGTAGGTGAAACCATCGAAGGTGGTGAGCACGGCTTTGACGGAATCTTTGAAGGTCTCCGCGGCTTTGTCCTTGGCGAGCACATCGTCGAAAGACGGGCTGGAAAGGAGGCTGGAGAGAGTGACCTTGCCTTCGTCGATCTTTTCATCGGCCTTGGCACCTTCGAGGACGAATTCGGTGTCGCTTTCAGCCTTCTTCGAGGCTTTCCACGAGTCCTCGGCCTTCGGGGCGGTGACTTCGATGCTCTTGAGGCCGGAGACGGCGATGAAGTCCTTCAATACCCACGCTTCCGGCTTGTTTTCGAGGTCACTGAACTGGTTGGCGACCTCGTAGATGGTGTCCTCGTTCTTGAGGCGCACGAAGCGGTTGCCCTGCGGGCCGCCGCCAAACATGCTCATCTGGTCGTCTTGGCCGCCAGAGCTGGTGACCTTGCCACCGAGCACAAAAGAGTGCTTCACAGTGCCAGCCTCATCGAGCAGCTCGATCAGTGTTCCAACGCCGAAAGCAGTCGCTTCGCCAGGCGAGTTCACACCGATCTTGCCCCAGGAATCTTTGCCAATGCGGCGGCCGGCTTTGATCTTCTCGTATTTGAGCCCCATGAGCACGGTCTGGAGCTTCTCCTTGTTCGCGGGATAGCCGCCACGTTCGCTGACGACCCACTGGTCTCCCTGCACGGTGACGGTGGTCTCCTGCTTGTCTTCCTTGATGCGGACCTTCTTGATGCCGTTGATGTCGAAATCAGGGAAAAGAAGCTCGCGTGTCTTGTTGGTGCCGCTGCTGGCGCGGTTGAGACGGGAGTTGCGTTGATTGCTCTGGTAATAGATCGCGCCGACGATGGCGGCGAGAATGACGAGGAGGGTGATGATCTTTTTCATGGTCGTTCGCTGTTCTCGGTTCTCGGTTGAAAGGAGGTTATGCGGCGGCGGTCAGGGCGCGACGGCGCATGGCGAGGATGAGGCCGACGACACCGACAAGGAGCGGCACGCCGAAGACGTTGAGGCTCTTGAGGAGGGTCTTTTGGAATTCGACCTCCTTGTTGACCTCCTTGCGGATGTCGCGCACTTCACGCTCGATCTTGAGGGAGTTCTTCTCCATCTCCTTGATGTTGTTCATCGTGCCCTGGTCGATGATGAGAGCGCCTTTTTTGAGGTCGAGCTGCGGGCGGGCCTTGCTGAGCTGCTCGGCGAGCTTTTGGCGCTCGGCTTCGAGGGAGACGAGTTTCGGGCGGTACTTCTCCTCCACTTCCTCACGCATCTCCTTGAGCTTGGAGAAGGGACGGATGGGGGACTTGCGATTGCGCACCTGGATGAGGTCGCCGCCACCCGCGAGGACTTCGACGGTGTTCAGCAGCATGGGGAGATTGCCACCATTGGTGACGAGGCCGACGCCGAGATCTCCCTGACGAAGGCAGAAGGCGTCATAGAGCATGTCGGCATCGGAGAAGACGATCACATTGCGCTCGCTGTCGATGGACTCCTTCAGGCTGTCGTCCTTCTTTTCCTCTGTCTTGGGCGCTGCTGCCGGCGCTGCGGGGGCAGGAGCGGCCGCAGCAGGTGCTGGCGCGGCGGCGGCCGGAGCAGGCGCGGAAACTGGCGTGGTGGTGACCGAAACAGGAGGCGTGGTGGCCGTGGCGGCGGGCTTGGTGGCGTCCTGCTCGGCACCGCCGGTTTCCTTGGAGACGCCAGGGGCGTTAGGACGGCCATTCGGGAAGGCGCTCTTGAATTTGCCTTTGATGTGGACGCCGACGACCTGCTTCTTGCCGCTGGCGGTGAAGTTCGTCATCGGCTCGCGGCGGAGTTTTTCAGCCGCGGCGGTGTCGATCATCTCGGAGGCCTCGGAACTGGAGACCAGTGTGGTGGCGTCGAGCCCCTCTTTCTTGTCGATGCCAAAGGAACCGGCATTCATGAGCGTGAAGGACTGAAGACCGGTGGTGAAGCGGCTTTCCTGGTTGATCGCCTTGGCGGGCAGTTGCAGCGCGGTGGGCACCATGCGGCCTTGGAGCTGGCCGCGGTAGTTCATGTCGGCGAGGACCATGTCCTTCTTGTAGTTGATGCCCCAGGCCTTGAAGAGATTGGCAAGATCCGAACTCGTGTTGATCATGTTGCCAGGCTGGCCGGTCATGGGGTTTTGCTGGCTGCTCATGGCCTGGGCGAGCAGGCTCATCGGATCCACAAAGGCGACCACATTACCACCGCCAAGGAGATACTGGTCGATGGCGAACTCGGCGGTCTCGGTGATGTCAGCCGGGTGGATGACGAGGAGCACGGTGATGTCCTTGTCGATCTTGTCCGTGGTGGCAGGCACCTCGCGAACCTCATAGTCCGCGCGGAGCTGCTGGATGACGGCCCAGGCCTCACCGCCGCGCTGGCGCTGCATCATGGCCATGGGATTGCCACCGATCTGCATGGCGCTCATGTAGCCGATGACGGTCTTGGTGGGCTTGATGACCTTGGCGATGGCACGGGAGACCTCGTATTCGAGGGAGGTGGCGTCATCCGGGCTGAGGAACGGCAGCACTTCCTTGCGGTCGAGGCTCTGCACGGTCATGCCGAGGTAGATGTTGTCACCTTCTTGATTGACCTGCATGCCGCGGACCTCGTCTTCCTTGGCCTTGTCTTCCTCATCGGTGTCCGGGTTTGGGTGGATCACCTCGAGGGCGACATTGCCACCGCCTTGCTTTTCATATTCGAGGAGCAGGTCCTCGATGGTGCGGGCGTGCGGCTTGAGAATGTTCGGCATCACACGATCATCGTTCGTGGCGTAGAATTTGATCGTGACAGGCTCGTCCGCGCTGATGCGGCTGAGGATGTTCTTTGTGCCGGGGGAGAGGGTGTAGAGACCGTCCTCGGTGAGATCGAGGCGGAAGTTGCCAAAGCCCACGCCGCCGACGAGAAAATTCACGGCGGCGATGACGGCGATGGTCAGCAGGGTGGTGATGCCGACGGCGGCAGTCTTGCTGGATGCACTCATGGCTGGAGTTGGGGGTGAGGGGTTGGAGGAAGGTTGAATCAGGCGCGCTTCGAGCGGAGGCCGAGGTCGGTCACGAGGAGGGCGGTGATGATGACGGAGACAAAGTAGAGCACGTCACGCAGGACGAAGATGCCCTTGGTCATTTCGAAGAAGTGATCCATGAAGCTGAAGTAGCTGACGAGGCGCACCAGCCACTCAAAGCCATTCGGCACGGCATTCACGATGGCCTGGGTGATGCCAGGATCACCGATGAGGGCGATGACGAGGCAGAAGGCCACGCTGATGATGAAGCACACCACCTGGCTGCGGGTGAAGGCGCTGATGGCGCTGGTCACGGCGAGGCAGGCCATGGCATACAAGTAGCTGGCGACGTAACCGCTGATGATCGGACCGCTGTCCGGATCGCCGAGGTAGCCGACGGTCATGGCGATGGTGAAGGTGAGCCCCAGGCCGATGGCCCAGACGAAGGCAGCGGCGAAGAATTTCCCCAAAATGGCCTGCCAAGGGGAGACCGGCATGGTCATGAGCAGCTCGATGGTGCCGAGGCGATGCTCCTCCGACCACAAACGCATGCCCACGGCGGGAGCCAGCACGGTGTAGATCCAAGGATGCCAGACGAAGAAGCGAGAGGCCAGCGAGACGTCGTCGCTATCAAGGATGCGGGAGAAGAAGAAGGCGAAGCCCTGGGAGGCCAGCAGGAAGATCACCACGATGACGTAGAGCACCGGGGAGTTGAAATAGGCCAGGAACTCGCGTTTGAAGACGGTCAGGGTGTTTTCGATGTCACGTTTGTTCATGTTCGGAAAACGGGGTTGGAAGGTTGAGGCGGGGACTTTGCGGAAAGGCGCTTATTCGCCCTTCTTCGCGGTTTCAGAGCGGGTGATGCTGCGGAAGACCTCGTCGAGGCTGTTGCAGCCGGGGACGAGCTTGCGGAGCTGGTCAGGCGTGCCGTCAGCCACCACCTTGCCACGATCAATGATCATGGCACGGGAGCAGGCGGCATCGACTTCCTCCAGGATGTGGGTGGAGAAAATGATGGCCTTGTTCTGGCCCATGCGCTTGATCATGCCGCGCACCTCATGCTTCTGATTCGGGTCAAGACCATCCGTCGGTTCATCGAGGATGAGCACGTCGGGATCGTGAATGATGCTCTGGGCAAAGCAGGTGCGGTGGCGGTAACCTTTGGAGAGGGTGTCCACGCTCTGGTTGCGCACCTTATCCAGGAAGCACATGTCGAGCACGCGGTCGATCGCCTTGGTGCGGGCGGCGCCGTGGATGCCGCGCAGCTCGGCGCAGAAGCCGAGGAAGCTCACCACCGTCATGTCGGAGTAGAGAGGAGCATTCTCGGGCAGGTAGCCAAGGAGTTGCTTCGCCTTTTCCGGCTCCTCCAGCATGTCGATGCCGCCGAGGGACACGGAACCGCTGGTGGGGCGGAAGTAGCCGGTGACCATGCGCATGGTGGTGGACTTGCCGGCGCCGTTCGGCCCGAGGAAGCCGAGCACTTCGCCTTTTTCGACTTTGAAGGACACGTCTTCGACGGCGACCTTCGAGCCGAACTCTTTTCGGAGGTTCTTCACCTGGATCATAGGTTGGGTGGTTGGTTTTTGGAGGCTGGTGGTGGGGAGAAAACAAACGCTGAGCCGCTGTCGTGGCGGGTCCAAACAACTCGCCAGCCAGCGGGACGTTGAGAAACGCGGCCCGCTTATAGGTAAGTGTCGTTTTTTCTCAACCAAAAATTTGTGCCTACCATGTAAATGCATGGAGAAGGGCAAAACGGCACACCAAAAGGCCCGCCATTGCCGTTTCCGAAAGTCCTCCTACACTCCCCGGGCTCACCCACCACGCCTACCATGCGCCTCGCCATCTATCCCGGCAGTTTTGATCCCATCACCAATGGGCACCTCGATGTGATCCAGCGTGCCGCCGGGCTCTTCGACCGCCTCATCGTGGCCGTGGCGCGGGACAATGCCAAAAACAGCCTCTTCAGCGTGGCCGAGCGGGTGGCCCTCGTGAAGGAGGCCACGGCGGGCATCGGCAATCTGGAGGTCATGCCCTTTGAGGGCCTGCTGGTGAATTTTGCCCGCGATAATGGTGCTTGCGCCCTCGTCCGCGGTCTGCGGGCGGTGTCGGACTTCGAGTTCGAATTCCAGCTCGCCCTCATGAACCGTAAGCTCGAGCCGAACCTCGAAACGCTCTTCCTGATGCCCCGCGAAGAGTTCACCTACATCAGCAGCCGCCTGGTAAAAGAAATCGGTCGTCTGGGAGGCAACATCGAGTCCTTCGCCCCCGCCAACGTCGTCGCCGCCCTGCGGGCAAAGTTTGCCCAGAGCTGAGAACGCATGGTCAAGAAGCGGCCACGTGCCCAAAACGGCATCACGAGGCATTGACGGCACCAGCTTTTCCCAGTCCACTGCGACTACCATGAAGCTCACCGCCTTTCTCCTCACTCTCGCGACCGCTTGTGCCTTCGGCCAGGGAGCCTCGCAGGCTCCGCGGCATGAATCGCTGAAGCAGGAGCTCCGCCTCGGCGTCGAGCGCGGCCTGAATTTCCTCCGCGGCAAGCAGAACAAGGAAACCGGCCAGTGGGGCGAGGCTGAGCCAGTGGCGCTGACTGGCCTGGCCATCGCCAGCATCATGCTCGATCCGAACCGCAAGCCCGGTGACCCCGTGCCCGCCGAGGTCGAGGCCGGCACCCGCTACCTGCTCAGCAATGCCAAGCCGGATGGTTCCATCACCATCAAGGCCCGCGCCACCTACAATACCGCCATCGCCCTCACCGCGCTGATGCTCAATCCCAAGCCGGAAAACGAGGAGGTCATGCTGAAGGCACGCCGATACCTCGTGAGCCGCCAACTCGATCTCGATGAGAAGGGCAAGAACGACGCCGCCACTGATGGCGGCATCGGCTATGGCGAGGAGAAGGCCACGCACGCTGATCTTTCCAACACCACCTTTGCACTCGAAGCACTCTACTACGCCCAGTCGCTGCTTGCCGACAAAGGAGATGCCGCCAAGAACGAGCCGCAGCTCAACTTTGCCGCCGCCATCGACTTCATCCAGCGCTGCCAGAACCGCCCGGAGAGCAACAAATCGAGCTGGGTGAGCAAGGACCCCGCCGATGCGGGCGGCTTCATCTACAACCCCACCGAGACCCGCGGTGCCAAGGTCGAGCTGCCGGACGGCCGCATCGCCTTGCGCAGCTACGGCAGCATCAGCTACGCCGGCCTGCTCAGCTTCATTTATGCCGGTCTCGACAAAAAGGACGACCGCGTGAAGGCCGTGCTCGAATGGCTCAAGAACAACTACACCGTCGAGGAGAACCCCGGCCTCGGCGCCCAAGGCCTCTACTACTACTACCACACGATGAGCAAGGCGCTCGCCATCGCGGAGGTGGACTTCATCCAGACCAAGGACGGCAAAACCATCGACTGGCGCGCGGATGTGACCCAGAAGCTGCTGAATCTGCAAAAAGGCGACGGCTCCTGGCTGAACGGCGAAGGCCGCTGGATGGAAAGCGATCCGGTGCTCTCGACCTGCTACATCCTCATGGCACTCGGCCGCATCCACCCGACGCTGTGAGCCAGATCCGTGGAGGAAGGATTACTTGACGGCCTTTTCGACCGCTCCGCGCCGCACCACGGCCGTACGGCCCGCGAGCCACATCATGCCCAGCGTGCCTGCCAGCAGCATCGCCACGGCAAGCAAAGTCCAGAAGCCGGGAATCAGCGGCTTGGAGATTCGGCGTGAGCGACGTCTGGCCATGGAGATCAGTTTTTGCTCAGCTCCAGCATGCGCAGGATGGGCTTCTCCGCACGGAGGCGTAGATCTTCCGGCATCTCGACGGTCGGCGAGAGATCGCGGAGCGCATCGTGGAGCTTTTGCAGCGTGTTCAGCTTCATGTAGCGGCAGTCCGCGCAGGCGCAGTGCCCCGTGGGACCCGGGATGAATTTCTTCCCTGGCACCTCGCGCTCCAGGCGATGCAGCATGCCGCTCTCCGTCACGATGATGAAGGTGCTGGCGTCGCTGCCGCGGCAGTAGCCGACCATCTTCTCCGTGCTGCACACCTCGTCCGCCAGCATGCGCACGGCGTAGGTGCACTCGGGATGCGCCACGACTTTGGCGTCGGGGTATTGATCTTTGATCGCCTGGATGCTGTCACGGGTGAACTCGACATGCACATAGCAGGCCCCTTTCCACAGGTCCATCTTGCGCCCGGTCTGCTCCATGACCCAGGAGCCGAGATTTTGATCTGGCACGAAAAGGATCGGACGATCCTTCGGCGCGGCCTCGACAATCTTCACCGCATTGCCGCTGGTGCAGATGCAGTCGCTCAGCGCCTTCACATGGCCGCTGCAGTTGATGTAGGCGATGACGTAGTAGTTCTTGGCCGCGTTCGCCTTCAAAAAGGCCTCCAGTTGCGGCCCCGGGCAGCTTTGTTCCAGCGAGCAACCGGCATCGCGATCCGGCAGGATGACGGTCTTCGCGGGGTTCACGATCTTCGCCGTCTCCGCCATGAAATGCACACCGCAGAAGGCGATCACGTCCGCATTGGTGTCCTTGGCCTTGTAAGCAAGCCCCAGCGAATCTCCCACAAAGTCCGCGATCTCCTGGATGGCCTTGTCCTGGTAGTTGTGTGCCAGGATGACGGCGTTGCGCTCTTTTTTGAGGCGGAGGATTTCGGAAACAAGATCAGGGGCGGACATGACCTCATCGGGGAGCATCGAAGCCACCACCCTTCAACCTCGAATCCAGATGCGGCCGCATTCCCTTTCCGTCTTGCAGCATCGCTTTGAGAAACGTGGTGGCCTTCTCGCGAAACTGCTGCTGGCGTTTCGCATCGACAAAGCCGCAGGCGAGCTGCCCGAGCAAATCGGTGGGCCATTCGGCATCGAGATGCGTGCCGCCCGCGACTCGGAAAACCTGCTTTTCGCCTGGAATGGCATCGATCAGGCCATTGGCGTTGTTGTGCATGTTCCAGGCCTCCGGCTCGGCGAGCAAAAAGGCCGCTGGAGCCTTCAACTGGGCCGCCGCGACTTTGCCCTGGCCATTCATATCAACCGGATCAAGCCCCACCCAGGCATCCACAGGCGTGTGGGTGGTGGCCAGCAAGGTGGTGAGTCCTCCCATCGAAAACCCCAGCAAGGCGACGTAACGCTTGGCTCGATACATTTCGACCAAATCGGCCAAAACACGTCCGTTGAGCTCATGGTCGGCAAAACCTGGCTGGGTAGGCACCGCGACAAGAAAACCCTCTCCTGCCAAATGAGCACCCCAACCAGCCATGTAACGCCTAGATCGTAAGAAACCATGCGCAACAACCACCAGCGGAGCGTTTTCATCCTTCACAGGATGATACAGCGACACCGAGACAAGTTGCCCGGCCAGTTTGAGGGTTGTGTTCTCCTTTTTCACGCCCGGCGGCAGTGGCGGGGCCTCCGCCTGACGGGCGAAATGCACAAAAACAGCCAGTAGAACCAGAGTGAGGAGTGTTAGGCGGAGCCAGCGGGGCATTCGGCAGTCATGCACATCCTTATCCACATGTTCACAAAGAATTTGTTAACATGTTTAACATTTGTTAAATATCTGGAGATGTCGAAAAAGAATACCCGTCGCTACCAGCACGAGGCCACCACAAGGCCGCTCGGCATCAGTAATCGTGCGGATGCCCAGGCGGAATGGTGGCGCTACGTCTCCAAGCAGGTCATCGGAGCCTGCCTGCTCTTTCCGCTGGCGCTTGTGACCGCGGTGACGCTGCTGGTCATGCTCTGGCGGGCCTGCAAGGACATGGAATTCTGGCAAAGCCGCGAGTTCATCTGGTTCGCCATCGGCGGAGCGAGCTGGGGCCTGATGTGGCATCTGAACGTGCGACCCGTGACGGCCTATGTGTTTGGCCATGAGATGAGCCATCTGGTCACGGCCCGGCTTTTTGGCGGGGAGATCTTTGATTGGAAGGCCAGTGCCTCTGGCGGCTACGTGGAGACCAACAAATCGAACACCTGGATCACGCTCGCCCCTTACCTGCTGCCCTTTTACACCACGATCGTGC
>JBKCXA010000662.1:0-2697 GCA_046316935.1 Prosthecobacter sp. | reverse complement strand
TCAAAGACCTGCTGAAGCCCCGCGGCGACGGCGAGGAGGGTTTTTCCGGTGCCGGCCTGGCCGTAGCAGGTGACGAGACTGCGCGCGGGCTCGAGCCGCGCCTCGAGGAGGCACACCTGCCCGAGGTTCAGGGGCGTGAAGGAGCGGCCCAGGCCCACTTTGATGCATTCCGGGGCTCGCAAGCGCACGAATTCACCCTGCGCGGTGAAGCGTGCGGGGATGGTGGCCTTTTCCCCGGCGGAGAGCAGGGCGTAGTCATTCACTGCGAGCGACGCCACACGGGCATCGCCGAGCTGGAGACGACCACTGCTTGCATAGCGCTGCAATTCGTGGCCGGTGACTTCGATGCGCGGAATTTCGAAATTGGACACTTCGCGGGGCGCGACCTTGTCGTGGAGGTAGTCCTCGCACTCGATGCCCACGGCGCGGGCTTTGAGCTGCATGTTGAGGTCCTTGCTCACGAGGATCACCGGCGGTTTCTCCGTCTCGCGAAGCCAGAGCGTGCAAGCGATGATGCGGTGGTCGGCCTTGTCGAGATCGTGGAAGATTCGCTCGAACTCCTGAATGCTGGTGTATTTGCGAGCCTGGCCTGGATCATAGACGGCGAGGCGGATCTTGCCGCCACCGGCAGTCGGCACGCCATGGGTGAGATCGGAGCCAGCGGCGAACATTTGCATGAGTGCTCGATGCACTTCACGGGCATTGGCTCCGCGTTCCGTCATCTCGTTTTTAAAGCGGTCCAGCTCGCTGAGCACATCCACGGGGATGCAGATGCAGTGCTCCTCGAAGCGGTGGATGCAGGCGGGGTCGTGAAGGAGGACGTTGGTGTCCAGAACGAAGGTCTTGGTGCCGACAGGGGCTTCGGAGTTGGCGGCAGGACGTTTACGGCGGGAGGGGGCGGCGGTGGCAGGCAAGGGAGGCGAAGGGGGCAGGGGACCTGGAGATGAGGGGCGGGTTTCGATGAGGGTCGAACTGACTACATGAGGATGGTCGTCGCGGTCCATGGTAGGTTGGAGGGTGGTTGTGCCAAGCGTGTTGAATGGCGATTTGGGTCGGTTGCTCTTTGGCGCAGTGGCTGAACCAAGCGTGCCGTCCCGGAGCTGTGATTTTTTGAATGAATCACGGTAATTGCCAGACGCTGTCAGAAACCCGAACGAGCAGCAAGGGTTTATTCACAATGGTGAAGTTTATTCACAATGGGCACGGAACTGGCGTTTTAGTGCGAACTCCTTTTTGCTCAGAACTCGTAAGTCAGGCCGCCGAGGATTGTCCAGCCGCTCAGATCGAGGGAAAATTCGCTGCCTCCCGCGTTGCCTTTGAGCCGCGGTGCGTGGTCGTAGCGGGTGGCGAGGTAGGCGAGCCATTCTTCGCTCAGTCGGGCGGAAAGACTGGCCTCGACGTAAAAACCAGGAAGAAGCATGTTGCCGCTGCCGTGCGAGGTCCAGCTTCCGAGCACGCTGCCGCCGCGTTCGCGGAGCGTCTCGGTGCTGGAGGCGCGCCAGGAGGCGAGGTTGACGGCCAGGCCGGTGCTCAGGCCGATGTGGTAGCGGCCATCGGGCGTTGACCAGGTGAGGCGGGGGCCGAGGGAGAGGGTTTGCAAATCGAGGCCGAAACTGCGGTTGAACTTGCTGTCGATGACTATGGCGCGGCGCACGACGGTCTGCTGGGTGCTGCTGGCTGAGGGCTGGAGCGGTATTTCCGGCCCGCCTGATGGGTTGCCGGTGAAGGGCAACCCGGGGGAGACACCGAAGTCCACGCCGCCGTAGGTGTCCGAAACGAGGGTGTTGGTGGTCGTGGTGCTGAGGATGCCCGCGAAGGATGACTGGAGCTGTGAGAGGCTCGTCCCTGTCCAGGAATAGCCAAGATCGAAGGACAGGCTTGTTTGGCCGAATTGAAGCACTGGAGGCGACTCCAGCCGGATGAAGGCTCCTGCGTCCCGCAGGCGGTCGGTGAAGCCACCGCCCGTCGGGGTGCCGTTGGAGAATTCCGTGAGCGATTGGCTGGTGGTCCTGGTGAGGATGAAGGCGAATGTCTCATTCTGTTGCTTCAACGTGACGGCTGTGGAGGCGTTCCAGCCGAAGTTGGAGGTCAGGACACCGCCGTTGGCATCCGGCAGGACGAATCCGTTTTCATAAAGGCCGGGCGGAAAACCTCCGGCGGGCGTGTTGACGGGGCCGCTTTGCAGCCCGGAGAGAAAACCGAGTCCATGGCTGCTGCTGGCAAAGGACACACGCCCCAGGCTGCGCCAGGACGCTCCCGTGGTGAGACGCCAGCGGTCACTGCCCGTCTGCGCAGAAGATGTCTGTGCCTTTAAGTCAGGCATGACGCCTGAAACCAGGAGAAGAGCGGACGGCAAAAGGAGCAACCTGGTGAGATGCATGATGCGTGTAGGCTTTCAGGCCATTGTCATTAAAAGAGGACGGGGGCGGCAAACGAAGCGAGGAGGTGTAAGACATTTGTGAGGGGCGGTGCCGTCAGAGGCTCCGCAAGACACTGATTTCGCCGAGAGAATGCTTGCCAAAGAGGCGCGGCGGCGGCGTAATCTGCGCTCCCCTTTTTCGCCATGATCTCCCGTCTTGCCCTGATTTCTCTCGGATGGTGCGGCCTTGCCGCCGCTTCGCAGCCGACCTCCCTCGCTGATCTGCCGGATGCGAACCCGGACGCGGAGTTGAAGTCGTTTGTGGTGCCGGAGGGCTT
>JBKCXA010000661.1:0-4176 GCA_046316935.1 Prosthecobacter sp. | reverse complement strand
GCACATACTTCTCCGGCGTGGTCTGCAGCACGACGCGTGGATGCAGGCCCTTGTGTGTCTCGTGCTTCGCCTGAAACTCGGCGGAGGAGGCGCGGCCGCGCAGCACGCCGTCCACCATCTCCCATCGCGTGCCTTGATTGATCATCCACGGCTCGGTGGGGTTTTGCCTGTTGATCGCGACGGGCCGTGGCTTGGAAAAATCGTCGGAGTAGAGCACCTGATCGGGCACGAGCCACTTCGGCGCGAGGTCGGCGGCATGGCAAACCGTGCCGAGAAGGATGAGAGAGGCGGCGAGATACTTCATGAGGTTACTTGTTGGCTTTCTTCTTCTTTTTCGGAGCGCCTTCGCCCTTCTGAGCACCGCGTTGAGCGAGGGGCGGCAAGGCGCCGCCGCGTGTGTTCATCTCGGCATTGCAGAGCTCGCGCATCTTTTTCAGTGCCTCGGCATGCGCGGGATCGTTGGCGAAGTTTTTCAACTCATCGCGGTCTTGCTCCAGATCGTGCAGGAACTCGAACGCAGGCTTCTGGTCGAAGTAGCGTGCATAGACGTAGCGCGAGTCGCGGATGCCCTCCCAGGTGAGCGTGGGCGGCAGATCGAGGTGCTCGCAGAAAAAGTGCGTGCGCCACGGTTTGTCGCTGCCGTCACCATCGACAATCGTCGAGAGGCTGCGGCCCTCATACGCGTCCGGTCGCTTCGCGCCTGCCCAGGCGATGAAAGTCGCGGGCAGATCGACATTGAGCACCATCTCCTCGGCCACGCGGCCGCGTTTTCCCTTCGGCAGGCGAGGATCGTAGATGACCATCGGCACACGCAGCGATTCCTCAAAGTGCGACCACTTGCCCTGAAAACCGCGGTCGCCGAGGTAGTAGCCGTTGTCGGCGGAGTAAACGATGATCGTGTTGTCAGCGAGGCCGGCTTCTTGGAGCACCGCGAGCACACGGGCGATGCCTTTGTCGATGCCGCTGATCATGCGGTAGTAGGCGCGGACGTTTGTCTGATACTTCTCCGGCGTGTCATAGCCCCAAAACCAGCGCTGGCGGTTGATGCTGTCCTTCAGGAACTGCGGATGCGCCTCAAAGATCGCCGGATCACCTAGGCGCGGCGGCGGGATGCTGCGATCCTCATACATGCCATCCGTGGACGAAGGCCAGGGATAGAGGCCGATGCCAGGGCGGTGATCGCTGTCCTCCGCGTGCGCCGCATTGAACGAGAGCTGCATGCAGAAGGGCTTGTCCTTCGACTGCGCCTTGATGAAGTCGATGCCGCGATCGCAGATGATGTCGGTCTCGTGCTTCTTGCTGCCGTCTGGCATCGTTTTGAGATATGGACTGCGGCCGATCTGCTCGAAGGCATCGAACTGCTGCTCCGGCTTGAAGCCCGCGGGGCCTTTGAAGTGCCATTTGCCGAAGTGCGCGGTCGTGTAGCCCGCCTGGCGAAGCTGCACGGGATAGATCGTGGTCGCCGCGTCCGGCCTCACCTGCGGCACCGCATTGCGCTGCACATGCGAGCGGGCCCACTGGCCGGTGAAAAGCACCGCACGGCTCACCCAGCACACCGACGTGGTCACAAACGCGTTTTTGAAGCGCACGCCATCGGCCGCCAGCTTGTCGATCGTCGGCGTCTGCACGATGGGATGCCCCGCGCAGCTCAGCGTGTCGTAACGCTGGTCATCCGCGAAGAAGAACAGGATGTTCGGCGGTGCGGCGAAAAGGGGTGCGCTGAGGGCGAAGAAGACGAAGACGAGGAGACGGGCCATGAGGCCATCGAAAACGCCGGATGACCGGCCTGCTTTCGGTTTTGTGGGATCAGGGCTGCTGGCACTCAGGCCGCGTCGCCACGGCGGGTGACCTCGTTGTAGCGGTTTTCATAGTCCGCGTGGTTGGTGCCCATGAGGCGGTCCCAGACGTTGAAGTAGAGGCCGTAGTTCCCGCGCATCTTTTCGTGGTGCTGGACATGGTTGGTGGGCGTGTTCAGGACCTTGCCCAGCCAGGAGCTCATCATCCATTTTGGAAAGTATTCATAGCCGGTGTGGCCGAGCACGTTGAAGACGATCTGCCAGATCATGAAGGCAAAAAACGCCAGCGGATGCATGGGCACGGTGAAGACAAGAAGCGGGAAGATGCACGCCTGCACCGCGGCCTCCAGCGGCGCGAAGCTGTAAGCCGCCCAAGGGGTGGGATTCGTGCTCTCGTGATGCACGCGGTGGAAGAGCTTGAAGAGCCTGCGGTGGTGCATGAGCCGGTGCGTCCAGTAAAACCAGGTGTCATGCACGACGATGGCGATGCCGATGCTGGCCACAAACCATCCCCAACCGTGCGATTCGATCTTTCGATACATCTGCCAGCCCCAGACCTTGCCTGCGAGAATGGTGGCGACTCCGACAAGGCCATAAATGAAGGCGGTGAGCACCGACCATTTCATTTCCCGGCGCACATCCGCCCCCGTGGGAGCCTTCTGGATGATCTTCCGCCGCCACCAGCGTTTTTTGAAAATCACATAGGCCAGCAACCAGGCGATGCCTGCCACCAGCGCATAGCGCAGCCAGTTCTCCACGGCGATGCCGAGGAACATCTTGAGCGGGGCGGGCAAGCCTTCGGGAAGTGGAACGGCGGAAAGCATGCGAAGAGTGGTGCCTGAGACAGGACTCGAACCTGCACTGATTTCTCAACCAGATCCTAAGTCTGGCGCGTCTACCAATTCCGCCACTCAGGCATGTTTGAGCGAGCGCCCGGAGATTCCGCATTCCGGGCGGTGCTGCAACGGGATTATCCGACGATGATGACTTCGAGGTTCGATTTTTGGGACCATCAAGGGGCCGCAATAGGTTCGAGCATCACCTGGACATCACCTTGCAGCCGTGGAACGAGCTCCACATGTCCGTCTTGATAGCCGTCCGCATGAAGCCGGAAAGTGAGCGGAGTGAATGCGACACCATCCAGGATCAGGCTGACGCCGCTTGGGTCACCTGATGTCGCAAAGCTCAATCGGCCAAGCTGGCGGCCACCAGGCTGGGAAAGCTGATCGCAGGACCATCGGATGGACTTTAATTGTTTGTTGGTCTTTGAGTCGATGGGAACCAGCCGGCAGTTGACCCCGAACGCGGCTTCAAGCCTCATCCATGTCACGAAGTGAAGAATCGCCAAAACGCTCGTCACGATGCAGGTAGTCCAGACAAAGCTGCGAGCACGGATGCCGCCGATGGGCTCAAGGCGAGCGCTGAACCACTCGCGATTGCGTCTGGAACAGAGCACTCCGAGCACGAACGCGGCACCCAGCATGAGAAGCGCCCAAACCGTCATTTCTGGTCGATAAACCACGCCTTGCGTCGAGCGAAGCCATTCGACTGCCAGCCAAGCTCCAGTCGCCAAACAGAGTCCAGCCAGAAAAATCGCCCATTTTCTGGCAGCCTCACTCGCAGATAGCAGCCCGGCCCCGATAGGGATGCCAACAAACCCAAGGTCCATCTGGAAGAACCCGTCTCCGCCAAAGATCCAGCCAAGGATCATGCACACCAAGGAGTAGGCGCCCCATGCGATAAGGAGTCCCGAAGCGATGGTAACGGTGGACGGTGCTGATCGATCAGCCATGCCGTTCACCGGGACGCAACATTGCATCCCGGTCAACCTCCAGTTCACCCGACGATGATGCCCTTGGCCTTGCGTTCCTTCTCGCGTTCGAGGAGCGGGATCTTCTCGGCGGTTTCGAGCACAGGGGTGCCGAGCTCGCCGATCTTGGAGAAGGTGAGGCCAGCGAGGGCGGGCACTTCGGCGGCGAGACGCTTGAAGACATCTTCAACGGTGTGGATACCGTTGCTGCCGCCGAGGGCGACGATGAGGTCACGTAGGATTTCCCAGGTATCGTGGGCGTTGCCGGGGGCTTTGACGGCTTTGTTGAGACGTTGGAGACGGCCGGTGGCGTTGATCATGCTGCCGCGCTTTTCAGCGTAGGCGGTGCCGGGGAGGACGACGTTGCTCAACTCGGCACTCGCGTTGGCCAAGATATGCAAAGTGGCGATGAACGGCACTTTTTCGAGATCGCGCTGCGGGAAGCCGACTTTGAGCAAATTCTCGCCGAGGGCCAAAACGCCGCGCAGGAGGCCGCGGGACATCTTTTCCTGGATTTCAGCGAGTTTGGAGCCGGGCTCGATGCCGAGGATGAGCTTCGCGCCGTTGGTG
>JBKCXA010000660.1:0-5276 GCA_046316935.1 Prosthecobacter sp. | reverse complement strand
AACCTCGCCAAAATAGGTCACGAACGCCTCGGTGTGGGCCGTCCCCGGCAGGTGCATGCAGGCCGTGGCGCCATCCAGCCGGATCGAGGAGATCATTGTCGTGCTCTGCCAGCGTCCACAAGGTGCTGCCGCGCAGCCGGGTCATGTTGGTCTTTGCTCCGCTCTCGTCGAGGAAGACCAGCCTCCAAGGCTCTAAGGTGCCTTGCTTGCGCTTCCGCGTTTGACGCGCCTTGGCAACGTCTTAGCGGTCTTGCTCGGCGGCACGGAGCGTCTTTTTTTACATGTCAGCCCCATGTCCACGAGCACATAGTGGATCGCGGGCAGCGTGCACTTCAGCCCAAGGGCGTCACGCAGTTCGGCCAGTGTCATGTCAGGCTTGCGCTTGAGGTGCTGTCAGATGGCGATGCGGTGCTCGGCCACAATGATCTTCTTGCGCCCGGCGAGGTGATGCCGGGGCTTGCTGCAGCCGGTCTTGCGCCGCTGCAGCAGCTTCTTGAGCAACTATCCCATACGAGACGCCAAAGCGCTGGGTGATCTGTTGCTGGGGGCCTTCACCGCAGTCTCAGGTGGTGATAATGCGTTGACTGCGATCAAGGGAGAGTGCGGCCATGTAACTTTGTATATCACCTGCACACATGTTCCACAGATTCATTTAAAACGCTCTAGTTCAGGTAGCGAAACTCCGCGCTCGCGAACAAGGCCTGGCAGAAGGTGGCGAGGGTTAGGCCTTTGACGCTTTCTTTCGGGATGGCTTTGTTCTTCGCGGCTTCTTGTGGGAAGCGCGTCCAGAAGGCGAACAGGGCATCACGTTCTTTCTGCGTGGGCTCGCGGCCAAAGGCGAGTTGGTAGGCCTGGGAGAGTTTTTCCTCCGGAGTGCCGTCCAGCTTGCCGATGCGCTGGGCAAAGGCATCGGCGAGGCCTTGGGCTTGCCCGTTGTTCATGAGGAAGAGGCTTTGCGAGGGGACATTGGTCGTGTCGCGATCGCCATTCACGAGGCTGTCATCAGGGAAGTCGAAGATGCTGAGGAACTCGGGGATCTGGTCGCGGATGATCGGGAGATAGACGCTGCGGTAGAGTTGCGGCTTGGAGTTCACGTCGCGAAGGAGGTTGATCATGCCCTCGCGGCCTTCGCCGGCACGGGCGACGGGCGAGCCATCGACGGGGTAGTAGTTGATCACGCCCGCCACGCTCAGCATGGCATCGCGGATCTCCTCGGCATCCAGGCGGCGCTGGTTCATGCGCCAGCGGTGCTTGTTGTCGGGATCGACAGCGTAGTTCGCGGCGTCGTGCATGCTGCCCATCTGGTAAACACGGCTCAGCATGATCTCGCGGATGAGCTTCTTCACCGACCAGCCGTTCTCCATGAAGCTGACGGCAAGATGATCGAGCAGCTCGGGATGCGTGGGCTTCTGGCCCATGGCGCCGAAATTATCCGGTGTGGTGACGATGCCGGCGCCCATGAGCTTCAACCACACGCGGTTGGCCATCACGCGGGCGGTGAGCGGGTTGTCTTTCGACGCAATCCAGAAGGCGAGATCGAGTCGGCCGCTGCCTTGCGCGATGTTCAGCGGCTCGTCTTTGGCGCAAAGCACCTCGACGAGGCCGCGCGGCACGATGTCGCTGGCTTGTTTGAGGTCGCCACGGATGAGGATGGGGCTGTTGACCGGATTGCTGCGATCGAGCACACCCATCGTGAGAGTCTTCGGTGTGCCGTCATCGTAAAAGAGATCGAGATCGGCCTTCATGCTGTCTGCGCGGTCGAAGGAGCTACGCACGCGGAGGAAGTTCTGGGCGTTGTTTGCATTCTGCTGGCCCATGCTCTGGCTGCGCACCTGCTCGCGGATGGTGTCAGCGGTCTGCTTTGCCTCGGCATAGCGCTGCTTGAGTTGCGATACCTCGCCGGGCGAGAGCTTCGCGAGCGCCGCGACCTGGTCCGCGGAGCGGTCGAGCTCGATGAGCGTGCCGGGATTGGCGTTTTGAAGCTGGCTGTAGGTGCCGTAAAGTGTCTCGCTGCTCATGAAGATGCCCGCGAGGGCATAGTAGTCGCGCTGGGTGAAGGGATCGAACTTGTGATCGTGGCAGCGGGCACAGGCGAGCGTGACACCGAGCATGGCATGCGACACGGCGTCGATCTGCTCATCGACGAGATCCATCTGAAACTGACGGCGGTCACGCTGATTGTGCCCCTTTGAGCCCACGGCCAGGAAACCGGTGGCGACGATCTTTTCCGCCTGCTCGTGCTTGTTGGAGAACTTCATCAAATCACCCGCGATCTGCTCCTTGAGGAACTGGTCGTAAGGCTTGTCCTTCCGGAAGCTCTCAATGACGTAGTCGCGGTAGCGCCAGGCATGCGGGTAGAGCACGTTGACCTCCTTGCCGCTGCTCTCGGCATAGCGGGCCACATCGAGCCAGTGCCGTGCCCACTTCTCACCGTAGTGCGGTGAGTCGAGGTACATGTCGATGACGCGCTTCACCGCATCAGGCGAGGTGTCGGCGACGAAGGCCTTCACCTCATCGGGTGTCGGCGGCAGGCCGGTCAAATCGAAGGCGATGCGGCGGATGAGCGTGGGGCGGTCCGCATCGCGCACGGGATGCAGGCCGGCTGTTTCCATGCTAGCGAGGATGAAGCGATCGATGTCCGTTTTCGCCCAGCCTTCGGTCTTCACGGCGGGAGGAGTTTGCTTCGCGGGCTTCTGAAAGGCCCAGTGCTGGCGGCCGGCATCCATGTCGATCACGCGCTTGCCGCCAGTGGCGTTGGCCACGTTGGACTCGCGGGGATCGGGAGCGCCCATCTCGATCCACTTTTTGAAGTTGGCGATGATCTCGTCCGGCAGCTTTTGCTTCGGCGGCATCTGCATGTCGTCGTCTTTCCAGGTCATCGCCTGATAGACGGTGCTCTCGGTGATGCTGCCGGGCGTGACGCCGGGATGGCCGCTCTCACCGCCGAGCAGCGTGGCCTGCTTCGTGTCGAGCGTGAGGCCTCCTTTGATCTTCGCGGATTCGCTGCTGTGGCATTTGTAGCAATGCTCGACGAGCACCGGGCGGATGTTTTTCTCGAAGAAGTTCAACTGGTCCGGCGTGAGGCCCGCGTGGGCGCTTCCAGCCTCGTCGGCGGCGTGCAGACGTGTGATGGCAAACAGGGCAAGGAACAGGGAAGGGGCCTTCATGGTCGTTCGGGGGAGGTGGATGCTTCAACCTTCCAATAGCCCCGAAGTTGCGTCGGGATTACAGCGAGGCATCGTGACGCATGCCGAAGTCCTGGAGCGACAAATTCTCCCATCCGCCGAAGCCTGTGGTGAAGAGCCTCGACAAGCCTTTTGCAGGGCATGAGCCGGGGGCCAACATGCTGATTCCCACGCCTGCCATCGTGGCAGCCTATGTCGAAGGCATTCCAGCAGGCGAGTCACGCAGCATGCCGCGACTGCGTGAAGACCTCGCCGCGGCCCACCGGGCGGATTTCACCTGTCCGCTCACCGCGGGCATCTTTCTGCGCATCGCCGCGGAGCGGGCCTGGGAGCTGCATCAGGCGGGGAAGCCACTCAAGAGCATCACGCCCTTCTGGCGCGTCGTGGACCTGAAGTCGCCGATGGCGAAGAAACTCGCCTGCGGACTCGATTTTCTGACGCAGCAGCGGAAGCGCGAGAAGCTCGATTGATCGTATGAGGCCGGTGCGGGCGTATGGCTTTCATGCTGCGTCTGTTTTATCTGCCGATTCTTGCCCTGGGTGTGTTTTCATCGCTTCACGCCGTGGAGACGGTGATCGAGTCACGCCGCCTGCATCTCGGCAAACCGGGCTCGTATGAGTGGGAGGAGTTCAAAGATCGCCCGGTGGATGGCGAGCACCTTGAGTTGAGATTTCAGGCCATGTCGAACGCCACCGAGCATACGCTGCGGGTCTGGCAGAGCCAGGTGAAGCTGGGCTGGCCGGTGAAATTAAACGGCAAAAAACTGGGTCAGCTCACCACGGCCGAGACGCCGATGGAGACACTGTTTGCCCTGCCCGCGGGGGCTTTGATCGAAGGCGAAAACGTGCTGCTCATCGAAGCGCCGCCAAGCCTCGATGACATCGAGGTGGGGCCGGTGGTGCTCGATAACCGACCGGTGAAGGCGCTTCTGGGTGAGGCGCGGATGGAGGTCGTGGTCACGGAGGTGGGTTCGGGGGCTTCGATGCCGTGCCGGCTCACGCTGACCCGCACGGATGGCAGCTTGCAGCCCTTGCTGGCTGGTCCGGAGGACGCGGTGGCGGCACGGACGGGTGTCGTTTACTCCCGCGATGGCAAGGTGTGGATCTCCGTGCCGGCTGGGGACTATGTGCTGCATGCCGGCCGTGGTTTTGAGTGGGGCGTGGCGAGGCAAAAAGTGACGGTGAAAGCCGGTGAGACCCGGAAGGTGGCGCTCTCTTTGACCCGGGAAGTGGACACGCGGGGCTGGATCGCGGCGGACAGCCACATCCACACGTTGACGCACAGCGGCCATGGCGATGCCACCCTCGCGGAGCGCATGCTGACCATCGCCGGAGAGGGGATCGAGCTGGCGGTCTCCACCGATCACAATCATCACACGGACTACGCGCCTGCCGCCGCGAGCACGGGAACGGCCGCCGCGTTCACGCCGGTGATCGGCAACGAGGTCACGACCAAGCACGGGCACTTCAATGCCTTTCCCATTCAGCCGGGCGCTCGGGTGGTGGATGCCTCGGTGCAGGACTGGGGCCTGCTCATTCCCGCCATCCGCGCCACGCCGGGCGTCCAGGTCATCACGCTGAATCATCCGCGGGACCTGCACAGCGGCTTCGTGCCCCTCGGTGGACTTCAGTTCAATCCGCTGACCGGCAAACATCGCGATGCCGCGGCGCTCAAAATCGACGCCATGGAGGTCATCACCTCCGCCGCGATGCAGTCGGACATTCAATTGCTCTACCGCGATTGGTTTGCCCTGCTGAATCGCGGCCACCGCCTCGCTGCCATCGGTTCCAGCGACAGCCATGACGTGAACCGCTTCATCCTCGGCCAGGGCCGCACCTATGTGGCGGCGGATGCGAATCCGGCGGGGCTTGATCTCGACCAGGTCTGGCGCGGTTACCATGAAGGCCGCCTGCTGGTGAGCCTGGGGCTGCTCACGCGCATCCAGGTCGATGGACGCTTCGGCGTCGGGGATCTCGCCACGGGTCTCGATGACACCATCAAGGTGGAGATCAGCGTGCACGGCCCCTCGTGGGTGCAGGCGGATCATCTGGCGCTGTATGCCAACGGCCTGCTCATCCGCGAGGAAACGCT
>JBKCXA010000659.1:0-4209 GCA_046316935.1 Prosthecobacter sp. | reverse complement strand
GCGCTGATGAAGCCCTTCCGTCCGCACGATTCGCCGGCGCTGCCGGTTTTCCACGGCGGCGCGGTCGGTTACCTGGCCTACGACATGGTGCGCTTCTTTGAGCCGACGCTGCCAGCGCCGCCGAAGGACGAACTCGGCCTGCCGGACATGGTTTTCATGGTCACGGACACCGTTTTGGTCTTCGACCATCGCACGCGCCGTCTCTCGATCATCGCCAACGTGCACACCGATGAGCATGCGAACCTCGAAGCGGCCTACGAATGGGCCAAGGCACAGATTTTGGTCGTGATGAGCAAACTCGAGCGCCCTCTCGCCGCGAAGCCGTTGCAGGCTTTCGCGCCGCTGACCAAGGAGCAGCTCCCCACGCCGACGGGCAACACCACCCGCGAGGAATACGAGGGCATGGTGCTCAAGATGAAGGAATACATCGCCGCGGGTGACATTTTCCAAGGCGTGCCCTCGCAGCGCTTCGAGACCGCCTACAGCGGCAGCACGATCGATCTTTTCCGTGCGCTGCGGCATGTGAATCCCAGCCCCTACATGTTCTGCATGGACTTCCCGCAGGGCTTTGCGCTCGTCGGCAGCTCGCCGGAGGTGCATGTGAAGTGCATGGACGGCCGAATCGACATCCGCCCCATCGCCGGCACACGCTGGAGGGGCAAAACGCAGGCCGAGGACGATGCGCTGGCCGATGAGCTGCTCCACGATCCCAAAGAACGCGCCGAGCACATCATGCTCGTCGATCTCGCCCGCAACGACGTCGGCCGCGTGGCCGAGTATGGCAGCGTGCGCGTGAGCGATCTGATGGTCATCGAGCGCTACTCGCACGTCATGCACATCGTCTCGAATGTCGATGGCCGCCTCCGCCCGGACAAATCCGCCTATGAGGTGATGCGCGCCACTTTCCCCGCCGGAACGGTGAGCGGCTCACCGAAGGTCCGCGCCATGGAAATCATCAACGAGTGCGAGAAGAGCAAGCGCTGCGCCTATGCCGGCGCGGTTGGCTATTTCGGCTTCGACGGGAATCTCGATAGCTGCATCGCGCTGCGCACCTGCGTGGTGAAGGATGGCAAAGCCTACGTGCAGGCCGGCGCGGGTGTCGTCGCTGATTCTGATCCGGCGTATGAGTATCGCGAGACGGTGAACAAGGCCACCGGCATGCTGCGAGCCATCGAATGGGCGAAGCAGCTCGGCGAGAGTTGAGCGAGTCATCCACAACCAACTCACAATCTGTTCACAGAGTCATGCACAACGAGCTTTGCATTGAACCTCGTGAGCATCTGTTCTTGAAACAAAGAACCCTCCGGTGTTTCCACCGGAGGGTTCCGTTGCGATCCAGCAACCAACAACTATTGAGGATACGCGGCACGAAATGCGGAGCTGAGGAGAGCTGCAAACGTGGCCCTGAGGTTGCCCTCGAGGACGCCCGGAGATTAAAAACTTTTGCCCCCGCCGTCAACCGCCGCGGCCTTGTTTTCCAAAAAGAAGCCCTGAGTCGCAAGTTTGAGAGCCTCAACGCCTCGCTTTTTATCAATCTTTTAGCAAAACGAGCCTTGACACCCCTCCGGCCGGAAAAACCAGCATTTCACCCGATCACTAGGCATCTGAACAGTCTTTCAAATTGAGCCAAATAGGCTCCAAAATTCCTCAAAGCCCCTCACCAACCACCCGCCATGCCCTCCTCCCACCTCCTCGGCCAACTCCTTCTCATGGGCGTCCCCGGTGCCGAACTCGACTCCGAAACCGCCGCCCGCCTCAAAAAGCTCCAGCCCGGCGGCTTCATTTTGTTCGGTCGGAACATTCAAAGCCCGGCTCAGCTCCGCAAACTCATCGATGACCTGCGCGATCTCTCCGACATCGAGCCTTTCATCACCATCGACCAGGAAGGCGGACGCGTTTCACGACTTCGTTTGATCGGCGAGGAGCCGCCGAATGCGCAATCGCTTCGCGACAAAGGCGATCCCGAGCTCATCAAACGCCACGGCAAACTCACCGGGCAAGTGTTGCGGCAGTTCGGCTTCAACCTCGACCTCTGCCCGGTGCTCGACATCAGCTACGACGACGCGGCGGACAACTCGTTGAAGGGCCGCACCTATGGCAAAGATCCGCAGCAGGTCATCACGAACGCCGGACTCTTCAATCGCGCTCTGCGCAAAGAAGGCATCCTCAGCTGCGGCAAGCACTTCCCCGGCTACGGACCCGCCGAGTGTGATCCGCATGAATTCCTCCCCGTCATCACGAAAAGCCGCGAGGAGATGGAGAAGAGTGAACTGCTGCCCTATTCCGCGCTGCTGCCGGAGCTCGACAGCGTGATGACCTGCCACAGCAACTACACTGCCTACGATCCCGACCGCGGTCGCTGGCCCGCGAGCCTTTCGCATAACATCGTCACGAAGCTACTCCGTCATCAATACGCCTTCGATGGCCTTGCCATGACCGACGACCTCGACATGGGCGCGATTTTGAATGAGGTGACCTTTGAGCAGGCCATTCAAGAAGCCGTTCGCGCCGGAAATGACCTCGTCATGATCTGCCACCGCGTCGAAATGGTCGAGCTGGCCCGCCAACATCTCGAAGGTGTCGAAGAACCCGCGCTTCACGACGCCCTCGTGCGCATCGAGAAGACCAAAAAGCGCCTCGTGGCCCCCGACAAATTCGACCTCGACCGCTTTGCCGCCATCAACCGAGACATCTGGCAGCTCCGCGTCGATACCCTCGGCGAGGAAGCCGCGAAAAACCTCAGCGTCGAAGACGGCAAGAGGTCGCCGGTGGAGCTGTATTAAGCCGCATGCGAATCTGCGTGCTCGTTTTCTTCCTGGCTGCCCTCAGCGTGGCAGCCGAGGAGAGCTTGCCCGATGCGCGATTGGCCGCTTTGCCGAGTTCAGCGGCTTTGTCGCAGGACACGCCGGAGAAGGTGAAGCTCGGTCGGTTGTTGTTTTTTGATCCCATCCTCTCCGCCACGCGGGAGGTGGCCTGTGCGACCTGCCATCATCCGCGTTTTGGCTGGGCGGATGGTCGAACCACGCCGCTCGGTGTGCATGCCATGGGTCTCGGGCCGGAGCGAAAGCCGCTGGAAAAGATCGAGGCTTCGACGCTGACGCGAAACACGCCTTCCATCCTGAACGCTGCCTTCAACGGCTTGCGCCTGGATGAGCCGCATGATCCGGCGAAAGCGCCGATGTTTTGGGACAACCGCGTTGAAAGCCTCGAAGCGCAGGTCTTGGCTCCGATCCGTTCGCGTGAGGAAATGCGTGGCGATGCCTGCTCCGAGGCTGAGGCGGTGCCGCAGATGATCGAGCGGCTGAAGGCGGTGCCGGAGTATCGAAAGCTCTTCGGCGGCGAGATCACCCCGGAGAAGGTGGCGGATGCCATCGCGGCCTTTGAGCGCACCTTGATCACACCGGAGACGCCGTTTGATCGCTTCATGCGCGGAGAGCGTTCGGCGATGAATGCATCGCAGCAGCGCGGCATGGAGGCCTTTCAGCGGGCGGGATGCGCCTTGTGCCACAATGGACCGATGCTTTCGGACTTCAAAATGCATGCCATCGGCCTGTCCGGGCCGCCTCTTCGCACGCCGACGCTGCGCAACCTGCGCCACACCACGCCCTACCTGCATGACGGCAGTCAAAGAACGCTCGAAGACGTGATGCTGTTCTACGACCGGCTCATGGATCATGCCGCGGAGACCCTCGACGGCGGTGACAAAGCCACGCTTCCGCCGCTTGATCCGCTTTTGAGCCGTCTCGACATGCGTCCTGAAGACCACGAGCCGATTCTGGACTTTCTCGATGCCCTGAGCAGCGACGATTACGACCGCTCCGTGCCCGAGCGAGTGCCCAGCGGTCTGCCATAACCACCGCCGCCCGGTGTTTCGAGGATCACGCGGTCTCCGGCATGCACGGCAAAGCTCGTGCAGCCTTCGAGTTCAGTTTCAGCGCCATCGCGAAGCAGTCGCTGACGTCCTTTCTGTCCCTCATGTCCCTCTTTCATCCCAAACGGTGCTTCCACACGATGCTGCGTGAGCAGGCTCACTGTCAGCGGCTGCAAGAACTCAAACTCACGCACCACGCCATCTCCGCCGCGCCATTGGCCTGCGCCGCCGCTGCCATGGCGGATCGCAAACTGCCGCAAACGCACGGGATAGCGGCTTTCGAGGATCTCGGGATCGGTGATGGCGGTGTTGGTCATGTGCGTGTGCAGCGCATGAGC
>JBKCXA010000658.1:0-11842 GCA_046316935.1 Prosthecobacter sp. | reverse complement strand
CCCGTCATTGCCGACCTTCCCTTCGCGAGCTACCGCACACCGCAGGAGGCGCTGGCCAATGCCCGTCGTTTGATGGAGTGCGGAGCCGACGCGGTGAAGCTCGAAGGCGGCGTGGCGCATCTTCCCGAAGTCAAAGCCATCATCCAGGCAGGCATTCCCTTCGTCGGCCATATCGGCATGCTGCCGCAAAGCGTCAAAGAAGAGGGTGGCTACAAAAAGAAGGGCAAAACAGCCGATCAAATCACCGCGCTGCTCGCAGATGCCAAGGCCCTCGATGAGGCCGGGGCCTGCGCCATGGTGCTCGAAAGCATCGTGCCGGAGGTCGCTACCCAAATCACCGCTGCCGTGAAGGCCACCACCATAGGCATCGGCGCCGGAAGCGCCACCGACGGTCAGGTGCTCGTCACACCTGATCTCCTCGGTTCCTATCCTTGGTTCCGTCCGCCCTTTGCCAAGGCACGGGCGGATGTCGCCAGCGAGACGCTGCGAGCCGTGCGGGAGTATGTGAGCGAGGTGCGAGTTTCTTGATCTTGACACCCTTGAGGGTGAAGCAGAGCATCGTGTGTCCCCGGCACTTCTTTGTATGAAGCGATTTCTGCTCTCCTTTGTCCTTTGCTGCGTTTGCCAAGCCTTCGCCATTGACCAGTCGCCGCCCAGTGTAGACGCCAAAAAGGCTTACGGTGGGGATGACAACTTTCAAGACATCATGAACGCCGAGAAAGTGACTGTCTGCCTGCTCACAGCTCCGCCGCGGGACAAAAATGAGCCTGGACCAAGAGCTTTGTATCCTTGGCAGTACCAGATGGGAGTGGCAAAGGAGTTACCCGCCACTCTGACAGCCAAGCTCCGTGACACTTTATCCGATCCGGCCGCCATGTGCGATCCAGAGGAGGAGGAACTCGCAGGAGGACATATTGGATATGTGCTTCGTTACTCCTTTCATACCAAGACACGCACGGTCTATTTGGATTTCTCCAGCCAGATGATGTATTTGCTCACTTGGAAGGACAATAAAATCGTCGGAAGCCTTTGGGTGAACCGTCCAGCTCCAAAAATATCGCTGCGAGCCATAGCCAAACGCATTTTTCCAGACGCACCCTCACTGTAGGCTTTTTTGCTGCAACGCCTTGCAGCCGCATCTCATCGAGCCACGGCTCGCGTTCACATCCCACGCGACGCGGCCATGCCAGCGGCGACGCCGATGCCGACAATGAAGAGCATGTAAATGCACATCATCACGATCACCACGATGCCGGTGAACTTCCAAAAGCGGCGCTGCTCGTGCAGCGCGGCGTTCAGATCGGAGAGGCTCAGGCTGTTCTTGAGCGCACCGATCCGGCTGCCATAGGACCAGAGCTTGATGGCAGGGTACACATAGAAAAGGGCCATCAGCAGATACATCGCCCCCATTCCCAGCATGAAGCCCTTCCCTGCCATCGGGCTGTTCGGCTGAGTTTTGGCGACCACATCGGCCATGAGCGAACCCGCCGTCATCATCCCGATGCCGCCGAGGATCATGAAGCCGACACCGATCCACAGCAGGATGGACATGAATTGCACCCAGCCCTTCGTCCCGGCCAGCGGGGCGATAGTCTCGGCGGCGACGCTGCCTTCCATGCTGAGAGGATTGGAGCCGTAGGGGTTTGCGGAGGGCGTGGCGTAGGGATTGGTGGGTTCCATGGGGCGGATCGGGGTGAAATTTCGTCATGAGGCTAGCGGATCAAATCACGCCTTGTCAAAACTTTCCGCCCCCGCTTGAGTAGCGCACCGAAAAAACATGGCGGCGGCACGTCTGGACACTCTTCAACCTGTGGAACTCGCGGACGGCGTCGAGATTCAACTCCGCGTGGCTGGACCGGCCGTGCGCAGCACGGCCTGGCTGCTCGACCTGCTAGTCTTCCTTGTGGCTCTCCTGGTCATTGAGATCGCCCTGGGCATGACAATCTCGAATGTGATCGGCGGGGAGATGACGCAGGGCCTCATGATGCTGGTCATGTTTGTGATGAACTGGTTCTACAATGTGATCTTTGAGTCTAGCTCGCGAGGCTGCACGCCCGGCCAAAAATGGATGAAGCTGCGTGTCATCAGCGTGACCGGAGGTCCGGTGACGATCTCGCAGGCCATTCTGCGCAATTTCCTCCGCGTGATCGACTTCATGCCCTTCCTCTACCTCACCGGCTTTTTGAGCTGCCTCTTCACCAAGCGCTTTCAAAGGCTCGGCGACCTCGTGGCTGGCACGGTGATGGTGTACACCGATCCACCGCCGGTGACGCTGCCCAAGACAACGGTGAATGCCGAACGTCGTGCGCCGCCCGTGGTGCTCAGCCGCGAGGAGCAGGCCGCACTGCAGCAATTCCTCGAACGCGCCCCGAACTGGTCCGACGAGCGTCGTTTGGAGCTCTCGGGCATCCTTCAGCCTCTCACCGAAGCTGTCGGCATGGAGGGCCTTCGTCGTCTGGTTGGCATGGCGATGTGGATTCAGGAGCCGGAGGCCCCTAAACCGTCACCCCCACCTTTCCGCTGAGTCATGACGCCTGCTCAATTCGAGAAACAAATCGAGCCGCGCTGGCAGAAGCTGGAGCGTCTCATGAACGACGCCGAGTCTTCGAAGCCGAAGGCGGATGTCGTGGAGCTTCCCGCGACCTTTCGGCAGGTGTGCCATGACCTCAGCGTGGCGCAGCATCGCATGAGCCCGCAGCGCCTCACGCAGAAGCTGAACGATCTGGCCATCCGCGGCTACCGCATCCTCGAGCGCCGCACCGCGGGTGGCGTCGAGGCCTTCCTGAACATGATGCTCGTCACCTTCCCGCAACTGGTGCGGAAGGAGTGGCGGCTGTTCTGGTGGTGCAGCGCCATCTTTTACATCCCGCTGATCGTGTTCGTCATCATCACACCACATTACCCCGAGTGGGCGATGGCGCTGCTGGGTGCCGATGGCATGGCCAGCGCGGAGGAGATGTATGGTCACGGTTCCGATCTGGTGGAGACGCTGCGCGGGAAGTTCGGCTCGGACTTCGCGATGTTCTGCTTCTACATCTGGAACAACGTTGGTATCGACTTCAAGACCTTCGCTGGCGGTCTGGCGGGAGGCGTGGGATCGCTGTTTGTGCTGCTGTTCAACGGGCTGCATTTTGGTGCCTTCGCCGGCTACATCCGCTATGCGGGTGATCCTGAAAGCCTGCTGCTCTGGGTCAGCGGTCACTCGGCACTCGAGCTCACGGGCATGGTGATCTCCGCGGTCGCCGGATTCCGCCTCGGACTCACGGTTTTAAAACCGGGACGCATGCTGCGGCGGGATGCGCTGGTGCTCGCGGGCCGTCAGGCGCTGCCGCTGATGCTCGGCGCGGCGATGATGACCTGCTTTGCGGCGGTGATTGAAGGCTTCTGGTCGCCGAAGCAGTTCGCCCCGGTCATCAAATACAGCTTCGGCATCGTGCAGTGGCTGCTGGTGGCCTCGTTTTTGATCTTCGCAGGCAGAAGGAGGACGCATGCGGCTTGAGGATGTTACCATCGCACTGCGTCCACGGCTCCCCTGGGAGGCCGTGGACCTCGGCTGCGCCATGGTGCGGCGTGATTTCGGCCGCGTGCTGGCGCTTTGGTGCGCCACCGTCTTCCCCGTGTGGGCGCTGATCATCGCGCTGCTGCCAAATGATCCCACCTGGGCCTCGATGATCATTTGGTGGCTGAAGCCGCTCTACGACCGCGTGCCTCTCCACCACCTCAGCCGCCGTGCCTTCGGCGTGGAGCCAAAGTTTGGCGAAACGCTCAAGCAATGGCCGAAGCTGTGGTTTACGAACTTTTTACCCGCGCTGCTCTGGCGTCGCCTGTCCTTCATCCGCAGCTTTGCCATGCCTGCGCAGATGCTCGAAGGCCTGCGTGGCTCCGCCGTGCGGAAACGCGTCAAAACCCTCGCCGTGGATGGCGGAGGCAGTGGCATGATGGTCACCTATGCCTTCCTCAAACTGGAGATCGTGCTGCTCTTCGGTCTGCTCTTCACCACCTACGGCTTCCTGCCGGAGTCCTGGGAGCCGGACTGGAGCGCTCTCTTTGAGGCACCTGATGCCATCGGCCTCGACCGCACGCCCTTCGTGTGGTGGTATGTGAGCTGTTACATGCTCGCCATGACCGTAGTGGAGCCGTTTTATGTTGGCGCAGGCTTTGGCCTCTACCTGAACTGCCGCACGCGCATCGAGGGCTGGGATGTCGAGCTCGCCTTCCGCAAGCTGGCCGCCCGCCTCACCACACCGATGATGGCGCTGCTGGCGTTTGGCTTCCTCTTCACCAGCAGCGTGGTGGCGGAAGATGTTGGTAAAGTGACTGAAGAAGTGCTGAAGAGCCCTGATTTTGAAGTTCACAAGGTGAAGACCTGGGAGTGGATCCCGGACAAACTGAACTTGAGCGGCGATGATGCCCCCAAGGGCGATTTCAGCTTCATCGGTGCGATTGGCGAAATTCTCTTTTGGGGCCTCATCATCGCCGCGGTGGTCGCTCTGGTGCTTTACCTCGTGAAGAACCTCCAGGTGTTCTCCTTCCGAAAGCGGGACGAGGTCCAGTTTGAAGCACCCAAGGTCGTCATGGGCATGCAGATCACGCGTGAAAGCCTGCCCGATGACATCCTCGCCGCAGCGATGGCCGCGTGGGATGCCGGAAATGCCCGCGAAGCTCTCAGCCTGCTCTACCGCGGCTCGCTTTCATGGCTCGTCACCCAGCGCCGCGTGCCCATCCGCGACAGCGATACCGAGGAGGATTGCCTCTCGCACGTCGCCCGGCATGCACAGCAGCCCGAAGCCGCCTTCTTCCATCAACTCACCGGCGCCTGGGTCCAGACCGCCTATGCCACCCTGCCCGTCACTCGCGATGAAGTGATGCACCTCTGCGCCCGCTGGCCCTTTGCGGGGAAAGGAGGCGCGTCATGAATAGCCTTCATCATTCGGAGTTCCTTGTTCGATATTCGATATTCAAAAACTCCGCCCAAGCCGGAGGAATATCGAATGTCGAACAAGGAATCTCTAAGTCCGAAGTCATTCCATGGCTCCGTCTCTTTGCCCTCTGCGCTCTGCTCTTCGCTCTCTGCTCTTGCGAAGGCCATTGGGAAGAGGTCGAAAAAGTCACCGGCTACCGCGGCAAGGCCCGTGTGAATCCTTTCCTCGCGGCCGAGCGGGTGCTCGATGAACTCGGCCACGATGCGGAGCGAAAGCTCTTCCTCTCGAAAATGCCGGACTACGACGCCGTGATGTTCCTCTCGGCCGAAGGTGGACTTTCAGAAGGTCGCACGAAGCAGATTTTTGAGTGGGTGGAAGGAGGCGGCCATCTCATCTACTGCCTCGGCGGCACCCGCAGCTACAACGACTACTCCACCGGCCTCGAGCTCGGCATGCGCGTGCTCAATGATGTGCTCGTCGAAGAAGGCGATCCCCTGCTCCGCGATCTCGGCATCAAGCTGAACAAGTGGGACCCCGAAAACATCCAAAGCGCCCTCAAAAAGATCGGCAAGCACTTCGACATCGAAAAGCCCACGAAAAACAAAAGCGACGCGAAGGACAAAAAAGGCAGCTCAAAGGCCGAAGAGGAGCTCAAAGAGCTTTCCATTGATGGCAAAGAAGTTCGTGAGACCATGAAGAAGGTCGGCGATCTCATCGAACAGGTCGTGGACGATCAGATGGCGGAGTTTAACCTGCGCTGGCGGGGCCAGGAGTTCCATTTGAGGCTTGCCGGCTTCCTTTCCATGGAGCTCGACCGCAAGCTCACACGCGATGAGTTTGTCGTCGGCACCACCAGGACCGCCGCAGCCCTGCATCTCATCCGTGGCGGTGGCCGCATCACGGTGCTCACGCATGCGCGGCCCTTCCGCAATCGCTGGCTCGGCGAGCACGACCATGCCCGCTGGCTCTCCGCCCTCGTCGGCGAAGATGACGTGCATGAGGTCCACTTCGTCGCCGCAGCCACGGCGAGCTTCTGGTCACTGCTCTGGGACCATGGCTGGATGGCCATCCTCACGGTCATCGCGTGCATCGCCTTCTGGGTGTGGCGTCACATGCCACGCTTCGGCCCGCTCGAAAAAGTCGAGCTCGGCGAGACGCGACACTTTGCCAGCCACATCGCCGCGCTCGGCCAGTTCTTCTGGCGCATGCGCCGCCCTGATGTGCTCGTGCAGGCCGCCCGCGAGGCCGTGTGGGAAAAACTGCGCCAGCATCACAGCGGCCTCGAAGTCCACACCCGTCAGCTCAGCGAAACCCTCGCCGCCAGCATCGCCGAACGCTGCGAAATCCCCCTTCAACGCGTTCAAGACGCCTTCCACATGCCTGCCCCGCATCAGGCTCACAATTTCATTCCTCTCATGAGGGATCTGCAAACGATGCGCCTCAGACTATGAAAAGACGAATATCGAATATCGAACAAGGAATCTCGAAGGCCGAAGTTCAGATGACTTCATCATTCGGAGTTCCTTGTTCGATATTCGATATTTTCAATCCCAACGCTCTCCAACACCTCACCGCAGCCTCATGAACGATCCCGCCTTCCCACCTCCTCCGCCCTCCACGGTGCCGCCGCCTTACACGCCACCCGCGCCGAGCTATGCGCCGCCCGTGCAAAGCTACGAGCCGCCGCCTGCGCAGCCTGTTTATGTGCCGCCACCAGCCAGCTATGCGCCACCGGTGGTGCCCACGAGCACCTCCACGATGCACGCCATCCGTCAGGCGGTGGGTCAGGTCTTTGTGGGACAGGATGAAGTCGTGCATCAAGTGCTCGCCGCCTTGCTCGCCGGAGGTCATGTGCTGCTCGAAGGCAAGCCCGGCCTCGGCAAAACGCACCTCGTGCTCGCTCTGGCCCGCACCTTTGGCGGGAACTTCCGCCGCATCCAGTTCACGCCGGACCTGATGCCTTCCGATGTCACCGGCCACACGCTCTTCGATCTCAGCAGCCAGACCTTCCGCGTGCGTCGCGGCCCCGTGTTTGCCAATCTCCTTCTCGCCGATGAAATCAATCGCGCCCCGGCCAAGACGCAGTCCGCCCTGCTCGAAGTCATGCAGGAAGCCCAGGTCACCATCGACGGCGAAAGCCATGCGCTGCAGCCGCCTTTCATGACCTTCGCCACTCAGAACCCCATCGAACAAGAAGGCACCTACCCGCTGCCCGAGGCCCAGCTCGACCGCTTCCTGCTCAAAGTGCTCATCGACTACCCCGAGAGCCAGCATGAAGCCTGGATCGTCAAAGCCGTGGCCTCGAAAGCCGGCGGCAGCGGCCTTTCCGCCGGCGATGTGCAGCAGGTCTGCACACCCGAGGACATCCTCAATGCGCAAGCAGAAGCCGCCGCGGTGCAAGCCGTCGAGCCGGTGGTCGATTACGCCGTGAACCTCGTCCGCGCCACGCGACAACACAGCGCCATCAGCCTCGGTGCCGGCACGCGCGGAGCCATCAGCCTTGTCCGAGTGGCCAAATCCTACGCCCTGCTCGAAGGTCGCGGCTACATCACGCCCAGCGATGTAAAACGCGCCGTGCTGCCCGTCCTACGTCACCGCGTCCAGCTCTCACCCGAAGTCGCCATCACTGGCCAAACCGTGGACGACATGCTCAATGCCGTCATGCGGACCGTGGAGGCCCCGCGAGGCTGAAAATGACGAATGCAGGATGGCGAACCTCCCCGCCCATTCGTTATTCGTCATGTTCCTGCGATCACCTTGGCAAGGCAGAAGCTTTTGCTCAGCTCACTTCATACAGGCTAGGTGCGTGAACCGCTCAGCAGGATGATCGGCAAGCTGATCAGAAGTCCCACCACGAATCCCAATCCCGCGCCTGCGACTCCCCCAACGATGATCGGCATTTTCCAGTCCTCGACGTGCTCGGCGGCTATGGTAGCTCGCTGCATGATGGCAACGTATTCAGGGGTGATATTGAACATGGCTTGGAAATTCTCCGCACGCGTGAACATCTGCTCATAAACGGATTTCGCTGTCTGGTAGCGTTCTTTGGCCGCGTTCAGTCTGGCCACGGCTGCTTCTGGCTCGATGATCTCCGCGCTGATGCGGCGGATCTCCTCATCCAGCAGTGCCTGGCGCTCATTTTTAGCCGCCGCGTCCGGCGGCGTGCCTTTCAGCACCATGCGCAAATCATCCCGCTCGTTGGAAAGAGCTTTCAACCGCTCCTTCAGCCGCTCCAGCTCGGCTTTGGCCAAAATTACCTTTGCATCTCTCCCCGCTGCCTCCATCTCCTCCATCGCTTCCTCCATGATCTTCTGCTTATTGACGACCTCCTGCAAAAACGTGGACAGCAGCTTCGGTTGAGATGCTTCGCGGATGATTTGCCGGAAGGAACTAAACTCATCCAGCAGCGCATTGAGAAAGATCTGCGTGTACCTCGGCTCAGAGCCGGTGGCGAGGATATTGATAATCCCGCTACCTTTGGTCTGCCGCACGGTGATCTCCACATCACTGTCTTTAAGGTCTGGATGCAGTGCATGCACTCGCTCGCGGGCTTTTCGGATCATTTCCGCCGATTCCAACGTCTCGATGATGGTTCCGTAGAAGTCCTGGAGCTGCTCTTCCCACTTCACATCGTCATCTGTAGTGACTCTCCGCCCACCCGTCACCAGCTTCGCCAACGAGCGAAACACCTGCGGCTTCCCAGTGATTTGTAGGGCCATCCAGCTCACGCCACCACAGGCCCCGAAGAACATGCAGGTCAGTGTGATGATGACGCAGGTGACTTTTCTGGCTCGTGAAGTGCTCATGCAGGCACGAAGCCTACCAGAGTGCCATTTCTCGGGGCAAGAGCATTTCTACTGCGCCGCCCCCAACTTCGCGTTCTGCTCAATCTGGTCCGTGATCTCGAGCGCGATGCGCACGGCCTCGGCACCTTCTTGACCCGTCACCACCGGACGACGGCCCTGGCGGGCACACTCGACGAAGGAGGCTAGCTCGAGCTTCAGCGGCTCATCCTTCTCCACCTCCACCTCCTCGCGGACGATCTGCATGCCATCCTTGCGATAGATCCAACCGCTCTGCTCTTGATAATCGAGGCTCAAGTAACTGTCGCTTTGGAAGACGCGGATCTTCCGCAGCTTCTCCGGGCTGATGCGGCTGGCGGTGATGTTCGCGATGCACCCGTTGGCAAATTTCAGGCGGGCATTGGCGATGTCCTCGCGCCGCGTGAGCACCGGGATGCCCACGGCATCCACCTGAATGAGCGGGGATTTGACGAGGTGCAGCACGATTTCGATGTCGTGAATCATGAGGTCCAGCACCACCCCAATGTCGATGCTGCGGTTCGGGAAGGGGGAAAGGCGGTGCGCCTCGATGAAGCGCGGGTTGTCCATCCGCTGCTCGAGCTGGAGCAGGACGGGATTGAAGCGCTCAATGTGCCCCACTTGCAGGATCACGCTCTTCGCTTTCGCCAATTCGATCAAGGCCTGCGCCTCCGCGTAGGATTCGCTGATCGGCTTCTCCACCATCACATGGATGCCACGCTCCATCAGCGGCTCCGCCACTTTGCGATGATACACCGTGGGCACCGCCACGCTGGCCGCGTCCACCCGCTCCGCGAAATCGGCGATGTCGCTCGCCGCGTGGGTGCCGTATTGGGCCGCAAACTCGGCTGCCCGCGTCGCATCCGCGTCATACACCGCCGTGAACTGCACCGCGCCGCCGCTGCGTGCGGCGATGTCCGCCATGAGGCGGGCGTGATTCTTGCCAATGGCGCCGACTCCGGCGACTCCGATGCGAAAAGGGCTGGTTTGGGACATGTGAGCGGTCTTTTTGGCGAATGCCGGACCATTTGCGACCTCTTTTTCACCCGGTGCATCGAAGCTCTTGAAAGCGTCCTCCAGCCCTGCCAAGCATCCCCGCATGTCCGCCACGCCCGTCAGCTACAAGATCGGCAACGAAAAGCTCATCAAAATCCTACCCGGTGCCTCGAACCGCCTCCTCGGCCTGCTCAAAAAGCAAGGCAGGGCGGAGCATGGTGCCCTGCGCATCGCCGTGGTCGGCGGCGGCTGCTCCGGCCTACAGTACAAGATGGACCTCGTCGATGGCCCCGCGAACCGCGACATCATGGTCACCAGCGCCGACGTCCGCGTCGTCATTGATCCCAAGAGCGCTCTCTTTGTTTCCGGCTCTGAACTCGACTACAGCGACGACCTCCAGCAAGGCGGCTTCAAGGTCAAAAACCCCAACGCCGTGGTGACCTGCTCCTGCGGCGAAAGCTTCTCTGCGTAGATTCGAGTGTCGCTCGAATTTCAGGGGCTTCGATTGCCAATCGAAGCTACTCCACCCGCATCACCCCATTCATGACCATCCAGTGGCCGGGGAAGGTGCAGAGGTAGGGGTAATCGCCTTTTTCCTTCGGCGCGGTGAGGTGGATGACGAATTCGGCCTTCGGATTGGTCATGTCGGTGTAGGCGATGACGTCGCCGCTGTCGGGGACGTAGTGCTTTTGCATGCCTTGCGGGTCGGTGATCATGAGATTGACCTTCTCGCCGAGCTTTTGCAGTGAGCCGGGCTTCGCGAGCAGCCAGTTGTGAGGCACGACGTCGGGGTTCTTGAAGCGAATCGTGAGTTTTTCGCCCGCTTTGGCCAAAAGCTGCTTTTGCACGAATTGCAGGCCCAAAGCGGCTTCGACGATGATTTCGCGCCCGGGCTCGCCATTGGCCCACGGGTTCGGTTTGGTCGGTTTGGGGGCTTCGAGGCCGATTTGCGCCGCGTGGTTCGTTTTGGCGATCTTCGTGTAACCCGCGAACTCCGTGAAGGGCTCCGCCAAAGCATGCGCCGTCATGAAAACATCCTGCCCGGTGCTCAGATGCAGATGAATCTGGCCCGCGGGCACGATCTGCGGGATTTCGAGGAAGAGCGTCTTGCCGCCATCGAGCTTCTGCACGCTGCGCACCTCCAGCGGATCATGGCCGGGCGTGTCGGCATACTTCACCGAATACTCCGGCGAGCCGTATTGCGGCCCATATTTGTAGTTCCAGCACTGCGCGAAGCATGTCGCGGCATCGGCGGCCTTCACGGGCTGGTTGAAACGGATGATCACGCCATTGTCGCGAGCCTCAAAGCCCACCGGCACCGGTTGATCGCCGCCGGTGAAGCGCACGCGCTGAAAGCAGCCATCCTTCGGCGTGTAGGTGCCCCAGCCTGTCATGCCGTTCACATAGAGATGACCATCCTTCGGATTGAATCGCGCACACTGCGGCCCCGAATCAAAATTCCCGCTGATTTTGACCGCCGCCGCCTGCCAGCGACCCTTCACCTGCTGCCGCATCATCAACCACGCGCTGCCGCCGCCGGACGAGAGATGGATGAGGTTGTTGTCGCCCTTCAAAGCAGCCCATTTGTCGCTCGTGATGAAAACCTGCGAACTCGCCGAGTTATCCTCGCCACGCGGCAGATACATCAGCACCGGCTCCGGCACCTTCCCATCCTTCGGACCACCCGCGCCAAAGTGCGCCCCGAGGTTCTGATCGAGCTCAATCTGGAAAACCGACGTCGCCGGCGTCCAATCGCCCTCTTGGCCGCTCGTGGTGATGAAACGACCATCCGACGAGAGACCGAGACCATTCGGATTGCGGAAGCCGGTGGCGAGGACTTCCAGTGATGCAGACACTCCTGTCTGCTTCTGATTCTGAACAGACAAGAGTGTCTGTTTCACATCAATGCGGCACACGCCCTGATTCCCCGATCCGAAATACCAGCGACCGTCTTTGTCCGTCTCCAACCCGACAATGAAAGCATGTCCACCGGGCGACGTCTGCATCGCGTTCGTCACGCACTCGTAGAAGTCGGCTTCGTCATCGCCATTCAGATCATGCAGGCAGGTGATCTGATCGCGACCGAGCACGAAGAGCTTATCC
>JBKCXA010000657.1:0-2369 GCA_046316935.1 Prosthecobacter sp. | reverse complement strand
GCAGCGCAGCGTGGGCACGATGCCGCTGAACATCACGCTGAATGGCCTCCCCGGGGCGACAGCGCCGACGAAGTCTAGTGCGGCTGCGGGCGAATTTGTCTTTAAGAGCATGTCGAACACCACGACTTCGACGGTGAACCTGCCAGCAGGAGCGGGGGTGAGCGAGCCTTATGAAATCGCGAAGGTCGTGCCAGTGCAGGATGGCACGGAGGAGGTGCCTGAGGCGCTGAAAGTGGCCGTGGCATTGCCGGGTGCCGCCGGAGCCAGTGGTGGTGCTTCGACGACGGTTTCGATCTGCGATGCGAACCCCGCCGATCCGGCCAACAAGACGCTCTATGTGGCCTTTTTGGGCCGTGAGGCTGGTGCGGCCTCGACCGCGAGCGGTTACGCGACGGCGCTGGTGGATGGCGCGAACAACACGGCGAGCATTTCAGTGGTTTTCAACAATCTCTCGTCCGATCAAAACACGGCTTACATCCGCATCGGGCCGGATTTGGAGGTGCAGGTGCTGCCGGTGGGCCAGGTGAACGGAGCGGCGTGGAATGTGCGTGCGGCGCAGACGCTTCCGACGGATCAGCGCATGCTGGACGCGCTGGCGGACGGCGAAGTGTATGTGGCGATCACGACCGTGAATTTTCCGGACAAGGAAATCTGGGGCTACTTCAACAAGGCGGCCGGTTCGGAGCAGTTTGACCCGAACCGCACCGATCTGGTCGCACCGCAGCTCGGCAGCATGCTTTGGCAGAATCCAACGGGCGAGGCGCTGGAGCGTGAGATCTGGCGCTTCATGAATCAGGCCACGATGGGCGGCACGACAGCGCTCTACACGGAAATCCGCGCCAAGGTGGACGCCGCGATCGCGGGCGGCGGCACTTACATCGACGGCCTGGAGGACTGGATTGATGAGCAGATGAATCCGACGCTCACGCCTTCGCTCAATTATCAAAAGCTCGTGATCGCGGCGGACATGGAGGAATTCGCGCTGCGCGGGAACAAACCGATCACCTACAATGCGGACCCGACGCAAAACGGCGGCACGGTGGGTGTGACGTATGTGAACGGCATGCCGGTGGCGAATTCCGGCAGCCCGAACACGAATGATCCCGGCGGCAACCATCCGAACAACAACGGCGGCGCCCCCAATCGTCGTCGCGAATGGTGGACGATGGTGCTGCAGAGCAAGGACCATCTGCGGCAGCGCGTGACGCAGGCGCTCAGCGAGATCACGGTCATCTCCGAGCGCGATGCGGGTGTCATGACTTGGCACTACGGCGCGGCAAACTGGTGGGACATGCTGGCCGCGGGCGCTTTTGGCAAATACCGCGACCTGCTGCAAAACGTGACGCTGAGCCCGATGATGGGCATTTACCTCACCAGCATCGCGAACCGCGCCACCTACGATGCGGGCGGCGGCATCATCATCAGCCCGGATGAAAACTACGCGCGTGAGATCATGCAGCTCTTCTCCATCGGTCTCGTGCTGCGGCATCCGGACGGCAGCCTCATTCTCAGCCCTGAGGGCCTGCCAGTGGCGACGTATGACAACAATGACATCACGGAGCTGGCGCGCGTCTTCACCGGCTTCTCGCACGGTGCGCGGCATGGTACGGCACGCGCGGGCATCATGCAGGGCTACGGCACCACCAGCACGACGGACCAGCGCATCTCGCCCACCGTTTATGTGAACGGCAGCGGCAACAACGTGTGGTTTGGCCGCCAGGACGGTCACCCTTACTGGCAGGCACCGTGGACGACACCGATGGTGGTGATCGGTCGCCAGGGCACGACGGTGTATCACGATTTCAACGCGAAGACGCTCTTCAACGGCAAGCATCAGCAGATGCCGCTGGGCGTGACGAGCCTCACAAGCCTGAGCGACGTGCAGACGCACACCGCCGCTTTTGCGGAAGTGGTGAAGGCGCACGATGCTCTCGCCGGTGTCGCCGCGGACTCGACGTATCCGGATTATGATCCGGAAAACCTCACGCCAGCCCGCCCCGGCCACACCAACACGCCGATCAACATGTCCCGCTGGATGATTCAGCGCCTGGTGACCTCGAATCCCTCCGCAGGCTACATTTACCGCGTGCAGAAGGCCTATCGCGACAGCAACGGCACGCTCGGAAACGTGGTGAAGGCCATTTTGCTCGATTACGAGGCCCGCAGCCTCCAGCTCGCGGACACGGCCATCTCGCACGGGAAGCTGAAGGAGCCGCTCATCCACTTCGCGCACATCCTGCGCCTCTTCAAAGCCTACTCCGGTGCTCCGGTGGCGAACCTCGTGAACATGAACACCGGTTTCAGCGAGACCGACGCGCCGCTCAGCAAGCTCGAAGGCGGCGAGCTCGCGAAGTTTGGCACCTACAACC
>JBKCXA010000656.1:0-29519 GCA_046316935.1 Prosthecobacter sp. | reverse complement strand
ATACGCCTGATTTCGGCAAGAACGAAAACGTGCCCGCGCCGTCACATCGCCGCTTTCATGGCCGCGAGGAGGTCGGAGTAGTCATCGAAGGCACGGAACTGCGGGAACTGGGACTGGATGGAGGCGGGTGCGTGGAAAAAGAAACCCGCGTCCGCCTCGCCAAGCATCGTGGTGTCATTGAACGAATCGCCCGCGGCAATGACGCGGTAGTTGAGCGATTTGAAAGCGGCCACGGCCTTCTGCTTCTGGTTGGGCTGGCGGAGCTTGTAGTTCACGATGCGGCCATCGGCAGCCACCTCGAGCTGGTGGCAAAAGATCGTGGGCCAGGCGAGCTGGCGCATGAGCGGCTGGGCGAACTCCGAGAAGGTATCACTCAGGATGATGACCTGCGTCATGGAGCGCAGCTCATCGAGAAAGGCCTTCGCGCCGTCCATCGGCGAAAGTGTGCCGATGACCTGCTGGATGTCCGGGAGCTTCAAACCATGCTGGTCGAGAATTTGGAGACGGCCCTGCATGAGCTTGTCATAGTCCGGCTCATCCCGTGTGGTGCGGCGCAGCTCGGTGATGCCGGTCTTCTCCGCGAACGCGATCCAGATTTCAGGCACAAGAACGCCTTCGAGGTCGAGGGTGACAATGGTTTGGGGCTTCATGCAGGGGCTGGAACGTTCAACGCTCAACGTCGAACATTCAACTTTCAACGACATGGATTTGAATGTTGGAAGTTGGAAGTTGGAAGTTCGACGTTGAACGTTTCGCTGCTCCTTAGCTGGCCTCGATGGCTTCGCAAACATCTCTCCATCCGGGAAAGCGCCATTCGTTGGGAAAGCCGCGGCATTGCACCGGTTTCACCGGCTGGATGCGGCAGACATTGAGGCCTTCGAGGAAGACGCATTCGCCGTTGCCACCCGGTCGGTCGATGATGCTCAGGCCGGTGCGGTTGGCGTTGAGGCGGGTGTATTGCGCGGTGAACTCGTCCTCGGTCAGTCCGAGATGGGCGGCGATGGATGTCACCTCCTCATCGGTGATGCGCACATCGCCCGGCCAGCGGCAGCAGTTGCCGCAGCGCTGGCAGAGGTAGCGTGGCGAGGAAGTTTCTTTGCTCATCGCGGCAGTTTGTCCTATGTGGCGCGAAATTGAAGCCCCAAGTGCCCATCACGCTCACTCTTTTGCCCCCGCCGGAGGACCGGCGCGGCGAGGTGGAGATCATCGAGGAATGGGCCCGCGGCCTCGACTGGGTGCGCTGGCTGCTCGGCAGTGTGCGGGCACGCACAGAGCATCTCGGTTTGAACGGCGGCGGCTGGCAGGACTTCACCCAAAGCTTGTTTCGTGAAAAGATAGCCCCCGCCCTCGAAGCAGCTTGGTCCGCCGCGCATGAGGGTGATCTCGATGCCCTGCTCACCGCCGATGCCGATCTCAGCGCCAGACTCTCCCCGGATGAAAGCAAACGCAGCCGTCAGGCAGGTGCCGTCCTGCTGAAATCGACCAGCCGTGCCCGCTACCAAGGTGTGCTGGGCCACTTTCGCGATCAAATCACCGCCGGCCGATGTGAAGGCCATCTGGCGATTGTCTGGGCAGCTGTCGGCAATTTTTTCCACCTGAGCCTCGCCAACGTCATTGCCGAGTATCTGCGCCTCGAATGGGAGATCGGCACCCGCGATGATTTGAAGCGCCGCGAGCCTAATTTCGGCCTGCTGACTCGAGACGTGTTGTTTGGCCGGATGAGGGAGCCGAAGGCGTTGTGATCCGCATCAGTTTACCAGCTTCCAGGACATCTCGAGATTCAAACCGACCGGCAGCGGCGTGACGGGACCTGCGGGTGTTTCGAGCACGACGGCCTGTGAAGGTGCTTTTTCCATCTGGAAGGTCTGCTTCGATGCCGGGAAGCCGTAAAACGCAGGGCCATTCAGGCAGAGAAAGCGCTCGAAGAGCTGCCGGCCCTCCACGGAGGCAAGATCGGCACCCGCTTCCTCAAACGCCATCGCGTATAGCTGCGGAGCGCAGCCGCCGGTGAAGCAGCCGGCCGCGCAGCCGCAAGCCGTGGCTTTCGTGGTGTGCGGAGCACTGTCGGTGCCCGCGAAGAACTTTCCCTGCCCTGCTTGCATCACCGCAGCCCGCAGCGCCGCACGGTCGTCCTGAAATTTCACCACCGGAAGGCAGTAGAGATGATACTTCAGGCCCTGGATGAGATGCCCGAGCGTGTAGAGAAGGTGCTGCGGCGTGATGGTGGCACCCACATGGGCAGGAGCAGCGGCCACAAACTCCGCCGCGGTGCGAGTGGTGATGTGCTCGCACACGATGCGAAGCCTCGGATGGGCCTTGAGCAGTCGCGGCATGCGCTCGGTGTAAAACCGCGTTTCGGCATTCTGCTGCGCGTCGATGTAATCCGGACCGCTGAGCGCATGCTGCTCGCCATGGATGCAAAGAACGATGCCGCACTCCTCCATGGCACGCAGCACCTCGCCGCCGATGAGGTCATCCATGGGCATGCCGTGCTCCGCATTCGTGGTGCCATGAGGCGGATAGGATTTGCATGCCCGCAGCAGTCCGGAGGCCGCGCCCTCACGAATCATCGCCGCCGTGGTCTGGCGGGTAAGGTAGAGCGGCACGATGAGCTGCTCGAAGGCCGCCGCACCAGCCGCATGAAGCTCCGCCGAGTAGCTCTCGATGCTCCAGCCATCGCTTTGCGGCAATCCCGAGACCCGCGAAACAGGCGGCTGCGTGTTTGGCATGCCGAGAGCACCCGCGCAGCCCATGTCGAGATGGGCTTTGACATAAGATGGCATCGCCGGGCCTTGGCGGAAGTGCGTGTGAAGATCGAACCACTTGGGAAGCGTGAGTGTCATGCGCCCGTCCGGTAGCATGACGTTCCGATGGATCAACCGGGAGGAGGCGGCTCAGGGCTTCAAGGCATCAAAAACACCCGGGTTGGCATTTTGCAGCGCCTGGAGAGCCTCACGTCGCGCCTCATCTTTCTTCGCGGCATTCTCACTGCGGTGCTCGTCACGCTCCATTTCGAGCGTGCAATGATGCAGCAGCAGCTCCTCGGGCGAGGGCGGCGTCTTGTATTCCTCAAAGGAGGACCAGGTCATGCTGCCGACCATGCCGAAGGCGGTCTTTGGCATGGCGTCGTCCTTGAACTGATAGGTAAAGCGGATGAGCCAGAGCTCACGCTCGTCGTCCGTGGGAGGCCAGTGGAGCTTGCGATGAGCAAAGACCTCGATGGTGAGCGGAGCGGTGCCGAGCTCGTTCGGGTGCTGAAGCCAGCGTGACATGTCCGCCTGGGCGGCGAAGGCAGGTTCGAGCGCCGTGGACGGGATGTCCTTTTCATGATCGAGCTCCTCGAGGTAGTCACGGGCGCGGCGGGAGTCGTGAACCCGCAGGCAGGCTTGCTTGAGCAGTTCGAGCCCCTCATTGCCACCGGTATGCACATCCGCCCAGGCAGCCTCCATGCGCACCTCGTTGTCGGGATGCTTCATGGCGAGAGCGATGAGCTGCTGGCGCTCGCTTGTGTGAATGAAAGCGGCACCGAGGGCGGCACAGTGCGCATAGCTGCTTTTCGCGTCATCATGCTCCTGCAGCCAGCCACGCAGGCAGGCGGCTCCTTGGGGTGAATCAAAGGGATGAGCGCCCTGCCAGCCATCGAGGAAGAGGCTGTTGGCCGCGTCGAGGAGCTGAATGCCGGTGAAATTGGCCGGAGGATTTTCTGAGAGGGCTTTCATCACCGCCTCTGTGTGCGGGTGCTCCGCATCGAATGAACGGAAAATGCCATCCCATGCACGGGCGTCGGGATAAGCCCCTTCCTGCACGAGAGAGATGATGAAGGAGGCGGCGGCCTGGTGGTGGGATTCCGCGATGGTTTCCAAAATGGCGAAGAAGTGGCTTTGCTCTTTTTCCTCCATCGGTGATTTGACGCTAAGACGCTGCCTGCCCCAGCTCACGAGGCGGCCGGGCACCTGCTTATCGAAGGCCTCAAGCGCCTCCTCATCCATGATCTCCCCCCGCAGCCTGGCGAGTGTGGCGATGTTGGCGGTGGAAAGCGGCGCATGGGATGCCTGCTCCATCACCCGGCGGACGGAATCGGCGATGGCTTTGACATCCTCAGACGTGTGCGGAATGGCATCATCCGGATCGCCTTTTTGCAGCATCGCGGCGAGATCACCATCTCCCAGGTTCCAGCGGGCGAGTTGCGAGGCGAGGGTGTTCGCAAACGCGGCCTGATAGGCCTGTCGAAGCTCTTGATCGCTCATCGCGACCGAGCCGCCGGCGGCGATTTTTTCGGCCAGCAGACGGGTGATGGGATGCAGAATGTCAAAATGATCCCCTGGGAGATGGAAGGCCTGAAAACGCCCCTTCGCGGCCTTCGTCATCTTTTGGGCCGCGTCGCTGTCGAAGTATTCGCCGCCTTCGAAGTAGAAGACCGGACGGCGGAAAAAGGCGGCGTAACGCATGGGGCTGCGCAGTCGGTGATCGCGCTTCGACGAGAGAGTGTAAGGGGTGTTTCCATAGCCTTCGCCATCTCCGAGGGTCGAAACGCCGTCGAGCATGCCGCCGAATGAAAAAGCCGCCTGATACTGATCTGATGCAGCCGCGGCGAGCAGGGTCATCGTGCCTCCGGTGCTATGGCCGCCGATGTAAACCCGTGCTGGATCGACGTAAGGCAGCTTTTTGACATGCTCGATGGCGGCGAGGAAATCCTCCACCTCGCCATAGAAGAGCTCAAAACGCCCTGGATTGTCATTTTCGCCACGCCACGAGGGAATCATCATCACGATGCCTTTCTCGCGAAACGCACGGGCGGACTGGTCATTCCGCTTGCTGGCCTCCTCCCAGAAATAACTGCCGATGCCACCAAACCCACCATGGGCCCAGACGATGGCGGGGTGCTTTCCGCCTTGTTCCGGTGGCGGCGTGAGATAGGCCGCGAGGTCGCCAACAGGTGATCGATAACGAATGAGTTCCAGCGCCGGGCCATCCGGCTTGTCTGGAGGCCCGGCGGGCTCAAAGCTGGACTTTTTCCAGGCAGGCTGATGCCCCGCCCGATCTTCCATGAGAGGCCGCCAGGAAACCTCGTCCGTGCCTTCCCGGCGAATGGCCTGGACCATGAAGGCGACGGCCAGTGCGATCAGCGCCAGCACTCCAAGGCTGCCGACAGTGACCCAAAGCCACACCCGGGGCTTCGCGCCTTGAGCGTGGCCTGCGGAACGCGGTGACGAGGCGGCCGATGGCAAAGGAGGAGGAGCCGACGGTGACGCAGAGGTAGCCGCGAGGTGAAACACCTCCCTCAAAGGCCGCCAATCCGGCATGCCGTCTTTCCAGACAGGCTGCTCAGGGTGGATTTCTCCACGAGCGAGCATCTGCCCGATCTGCTCGCGGGTATATGGACCTGCCTGCTGCCCACGAATGACGAGATGATATGTCTCCATGCCCTGCCAGCATGCGGCGAGGGCACGGTGATTGTCAAGCCATCGGCGGGATCAAGCCCTGACACCTTTCCGGCGGCGGCGGAAGCCAAGGGCGAGAAGACCAAGAACAAGCAGGATCATCCGGGAAGGCTCAGGCACAGCGACGGTGATGATCCCTTGGGTGTAAAGCTGGCCGATGTCCCACAGGAAACTACCGTTCAGTGTCGGGAGGCTGGCACTGGTGATGTATTGCTGCACAGCCGGATCAAGGCCTGTGAACTTGTTGGTGGGAACAATCGTGCCCCAATCGATGATCCGCCAAGAATTGCCGGCCACGAAGGTCAAGGGGTCAAGAGTGCCAGCCGTCGTGAGCATCAGCGTGGAACCGGCGAGATTGACCTGGCCGAAGCCAGTGCTTCCAAAGACGAGTTTGTCAGCCTCAGCCGCCACAGTGACGCCACCGAGATTATCAAAGAGGTTCAACTGGAGATTACCCGCGAGATTCAGCACATTGTTCTGCGCCAGATCAAAGCGAAGAATCTGACCAGCTGTGTCCGAAGGCCCGCCGACGCTCAGATTGGCCCCCGTGGGGATGCTGATGGAATTACCCGCTCCAGCGGCCGGAGCGATGATGCCACCGCCCGCAAGGGTGGCTCCAGTGGAGACGGTGATGCCACCAGAACCTGTGCCAGAGCCAGTGGTGTTATTCACATAAAGGGTGCCGCCGGAAATCGTGGTGCCACCATTGTAAGTGTTATTTCCAGCGAGAGTGGCCCCACCCGTGCCGGTCTTTTCAATGCTGAGGATGTCATTGGCCGCGCCGGAGGTGGACTGGCCGACAGCTCCCGTGAAGATCATGCCAAGGCCAGGGGCCGCAGAGTCGAGAGTGAGTGTCTTGATGTCAGCCACTCCAGTTTTGACATCCTGAAGAGTGACCGGGCCGGAGAAGGTGGCCGGGGTGGTGACCGCAGCAGTAGCACGAATGGTGATAGCTCCAGTCGTGGTGGCATTCACGTCGATCGCCTGCGGGATCGTCCCCACATTGGCACCGTCAATGGTCAGTGTGACCGCAGGGTTCACGGTGTCGCGCACCCAGAAGTTGTGGCCGGTTTCCGGTGTGTTCGTGGCCGTCACTGTCGGAGCGGCATTGTAGAAGGTGAAGCCGGTGGAGGTTCCTCCTGTGACGGTGACCTGGGTGCCATAGGTCATGTTCGTGGTGGAGCTAAAGTCCGAGTCACGCGCGATGTTCATGCTGCCATCCGCATTGAACTGGGTGATCTTGTAGATGCCGTTGCGCTCGGGATTCTCGATCTCATCCTTCACGAGGATACGGGTGCCTTCACTGCCAGGGGCGAAGGTAAAGCCATCAATCGTGGTGCTGATGTTATAGAAAGCACCAAAGGCATTCGGGAAGGTGAGGAAGCCTCCAGCGGCATCAAAGGTACCGTTTGCATTGCTCACATAGGCTCCACCAATGGAGGTGCGGTTGTTGGCGGCGAAGGTGACATTGTCACGATCCGTGCCGAGGACCGACGCACCGGAGGTGGCACGTGCCACGGAGGCAAGCGTCGTGGTGGCATCCCCCAACTCGAGGACACCGCCGGACAGCGCCCCCTGGGCTGTCACGCGGAGAGTTCCCGCACGGACCACCGTGGCACCATCAATGGCTGCCGTGGAAGAGGCTGTGGTGAGGGTGCCATACGTGTTGCCGATGCCGGAGAGGATGATAGTGCCGCCGCCGTTCACCGTGAGGCCGCCCGTGCCTCCCACCGCACCGCTGAGGGCCACGGAGGTGGTGGTTCCGCCCGTCTGTAGAAGCAGGTTACGTCCCGCAGGGCGGTTCGTGGTGACGGCTCCGGCGATGGAGGCGACATTTGCGTTGTTCGCAAATTGGATCACGGAGAGACCGGAGTGGTTGGCGGAACCGACGGTGATGTTGTTAGTGGCATTGAATCCACTGCTCGTCGGCCGCAGGTCGAGGGTCAGATGCGCCCCGACAGAGCGGGTGTCCGTGGTGGTGCCAACGGTGATCGGAGCGGTGGTGGCGGTGGGTCCGAGTGCCAGGGCCGTCGAGCCTGCCACGGCGAGGGTGCCCTCTGCCAGGTTGAAGCCGCCGGTGTGCCCCGAGTTATTGCCCGTGATTTCGAGCGTTCCGGTGCCCACTTTGATCAGGGTGCCTCCATCACTGGAGAGCGCCCCCGTGAGCCGCGCCTCGGCGACAGTGCCCGACCTGCCTGAGACCACCTGAACCATGCGGTCCTTGCGTCCGAGATCGATGGCATTGGTGAAGATGAGCGTGTTATCCGAGTCCTGAGCGCCCAGAATCAATGAGTCGTTGTCAGGAACGAAGCCACCACTACCCCAGACCAGGGCAGTGCCGGAGCCACCACCGATGGTTACTGTTCTGGCTCCGCCATAGGCCGCAAAACCACCACTGCCATCCCAACTGACCAATCCCGCCGTGGTGCCGAGCCCGCGATTGAAGGTGGTCGAGTAGTTGAGGCCAATGACCCCACCGTCGAGGCGGGTAATCGTATCAACCGGGAGTGCGAGCAGGTTTTCCAGGCGAAGCACACCACCCTGGACGAAGGTCTCTCCCGTGTAGCTATTGGCGCCAGAGAGGGCGGTCGTGCCATCCCCGGTGTGCACCAGGTTTATCTTGCGTCCATTCGCAGGATTGTTGCCGATCACGGAAGAGATGGAGAGGGGCAGATGCGGGTTCCAGTTATGGATGAGGAGGTCCGCAGTGGTCCCGTCCGCATTGTTCAGGCCGGAGGTGATCAGACCGCCGGTGATGCTGTTGACGTGATTGCCTGCATGGGTCGTCTGAAGAATGGCCCCGCCAATCAATGTCAGCGTGTCGGCGATGGTGACCGTGCTCTTATTCAGATCCGGCACAAGCAGACGGTCCGTTGTCGAAGTCAACTGAGCGGGACTGCTAAGGGTGATCTTGTTGTTCGCCGAGTCGATCGACAGAATGGTGAAGGTCGTGGAGAACGGCAGAATGTTCTGATCCGCTTTGACAACCTGGCCGACCACCAGGTTTTTGGTGTCAATATTGGTCACCTCAGCACTTCCGGCAGTGAAGCGGGCGGCACGTGAGAAATCGCTGTTGTAGAAGCGCAGGGTGTTGATGGAGGCGTTCGAGACGGTCGTGCCTGTGAACGCATCACTGCTCAAGCCGCCATCCATGACATTCATGAAACCTTCCCAGTCGGCCACGTTGCCACGGATGGTATGCGCCGCCGTGCCACCAATGGCGATGTTGTCGGAAGCGATGACATCATAACCGTTCGCATCAATGAAAGCGAAGTAGTTCACGCCCGGATTCTGCAGATCGATGCCTGTGCGGTAGGTGGCCCGAGGGATCACGACCTGAACATCCGTGCCGAACTGGCCCGCGAGGGAGATGATCGCGCTGCCCTGGGTGCTGTGATCCTCCACAAAGAGCAGCGAGCTGCCTTTTTGGAAATTCACCTTGGTCGGGGAAACCGTGTCCTGGAGATTCAGGCGTGTGTCGAAATTGCCTGGGGTGGCCACCCGGATGACAGAGGCACCAGCGCCTGCGGAGAATGCTCCGACAAAGTTCTGCGTGGTGGCGCGATCCGAAGCTCCGACGATCTCGAAAGCGCCCCCGTTCATGGTGAGGGCACCGACGTCATTGCGCACAAACTGGTCCGTGAAAGTGGCTTTGAGGCGGAGGGTGCCGTCATTCACCACCATGTCCTCAATGCCATACCCGCCCACCGTGCCGGGGTTGGCATTGCCCCGCAATTCGAGCAGGCCGGCACCATTTTTGATGATTGAGTAGGCATCCTCGGCAGCAGGTGTGACGATGTTTCCAGCCAGAACGAGCTGGGTGTGCGCATTCCCAATGTCAAGAATGCCATTGGCAGCCACGGTGAATCCGCGATCAGAGAAGGCGCTGGTTCCGTTGTATTGGAGAACGCCACTGTTGAGCACGAGATTGCCCACCGTGTTCTGAGAAGCACCGAGGCTGCTGGCCGCACCGGCAAAGTTCAGCACACCCGAACCTGAGGTGTAAGCCGGGGAAGAGATGGTGATCTGGGTCGGGCTAAAAATAGAGGTGACGGTGGCTCCTTCGGGGATGCCCTGGCCGGAGACTTTTTGTCCGACGGAGATACCGCCCACTTCGGAGGCAAGATTAATGGTGGTGCTGCCTGCGGTGAGAGTTCCAGTGCGGTTGGCACCGAGACTTGGATTGACCACCGTGACCGTGCTGGCGCCAGATGTAGTGGCGGCCGCGGAGATGACCACCTGGGTCGGGCTGATGATGGAGGTCACGACCGCCCCGGAGGGTATGCCCGCGCCGCTGATGCTCTGGCCAACTTCAATGCCAGTGACAGCAGTTCCAAACTGAACCGTGGTGCTGCCATTCGTGAGCGTTGCGGCCTTGGGGTCTCCCAGCGGAGCGCTGGCAGTATAGGTGAGGTTGTTCTGCCCGGCGCTGCTGACAGGAAGATTAAGGTCAACGTTATGACCATCCACGATTCGGATGATCGTCGCCCCAGCCGGGATGCCAGTGCCTGAGACCGCCATCCCGATGGTGAGACCCGCCGTGCTGGGGAGCGTGAGCCTGGAAGAGCTCGTGGTCGTCGAGGTAAGCGCCCCGCTGAAGATGGATGCGGCTCCCAGCGTGGTTGAATTGAGCCCTGAACCGGTGGCGGTCAGTGAGATGGTAAAACGGTTGGCATCGATGATCGTCTCCACCACCGCGCCGCCAGGTATGTTCGGTCCTGTGATCGACTGCCCTGGGGTGATTCCAGATGTTGTGAGGCCCGTGCCCTCAATGGTCACCTGGGTGCTGCCCGATGTCGTCCTGATCGAGTAATTGCCCACCAAGGCTGACACCGGGCTATAGTTCAATCCAAGAGTGGCGGAAAGGGTGGAACCATTGCTGAGGGTGATCACCTCATCACTGTTGATCGCGGTAATCACAGCCCCGCCGAACTGAAGACTCACGCCATTGTTGGTGGCGGTGGCCTGATTGTTCAGGTTGATGGTGTTGCCAACAATGCTCTGAATCGTGGTACCCGCAGGAATTCCGGTGCCAACAACCGGAAGGCCCGATGTCAGGCCAGCTGTGCTGGCCACCGTGATGGAGAACTGTCCCGCCGTGGTGTTCGCACTGACATTGGTCACATCAGGAAGCCCCGTTCCCGAGACCACCTGGCCGAAAGTCAGGCCTGCGGTATCCGGCACTCCAACGGTGCGGACCACGGCCGCGCGAGACGTGCTGATGGAGCTCTGCGCCCAACCTGAAACTGACAGCTGGTTGATCGTCAGCGTGCCGTTATTGAGCGATGTAGTGCCCGTGTAGGTGTTGAGGCCGGAGAGCATGAGGTCTCCTGCTCCATTCTTGATCAGGCCATTAGCGACCTGGTTAAAGGTGAGAGTGGAGGAACCGGACACCGTGGCATTGCCACTGAGGACAATATTGCCGACCTGGTTCACCGCATCGGTGACGTCAATGCGGCTGATGGTGGCATTGTTCGGGATGCCGGTGCCATTCACCGTCAGTCCCGCAGCGAGGCCTGCGACACTCACGCCACTGATCGTGTTGCTTCCGCTGGCAGTGGTCACAGCAAGCGTTGTGGGAGCCAGATTGGAGATCACCGCCGAGATCTCCATCGGGGCACCTGTGTTGTTCTGATAGATGCGGAGGTCGCTGTTCGATCCAGCGCCACCCGTGAGCTTGCCAGCACCTGCGATCACTGCGGAATCACCGGTCATGCTGCTACCGACGAGGATGGCACCGGCCTGCAGGGTATTCGTGCCCGTGAGCGAAACCGTCATGTTACGCGAGCTGGCATTGGGCGCGTTGAAGCGCAGGGTGTTCGGAGTGCGGCCATCCTGGGTGCTAGGTCCGATGATGTTGACGTTGGCCCCTTGGTTGGCAGTGGTGGGAGACAACCAGTCGTTTGCCACACTGCTATTCAGATAGCCGCTGAATGCGGTGATGCGTCCATCCCGCCCAAGCACCGCAGTAGTGTTGCTGGAGAGGTTAACGGAGGTGGTGCCACTGAAAATAGCGTTAGGCGACGATCCAAACGAAAATGACCCATTGGCCGAGGCAGCGGTCGCCGGCAGGCTGATCACGATCTGCGTGGCACTATTGATAGCCGTAATGACAGCTCCAACAGGAATATTGGGGCCAGAGATCGGCATGCCGATCGTCAATCCATTAGTAGTGTTCGCTCCGGCAAGATTGACCGTCGTGCTGTTGAGCGCGGTCGCGTTGCTGGCAGCCCCCGCACGGGGGGTGGTGTTTTCAGGGAAAGTGCCAAACGTGACGGCATTGGTAGCGGTCACGGTAGCCCCTGTGGAGAGCGTAAAGTTCAAGCCATTGGCGTTGATCGCCGTGATGGTGGCACCTGCGGGGATTCCGCTTCCAGTCACGGTCTGCCCCCGCGTCAGCACATTATTGTTGTTGATGAGAGTCCCCCCCAAGTCATTGATGTTGCTTTGGACGGCCCAATCCGTGCCCCCCACGGTAGCCCAGCCGCCAAGGATGCCGTTGATGTTATTGGTGTCCGTGCTGGCAATGTTGCCGGCGGAGAAATCCACCGAAGCACCTGCGCTCGTAGAAAGCGCATTCATCCGGAGCGCCGAGGTGCCGGGGGTGCCGATCACACGATTACTACCTTGGCCGATGGTGGTCGAGGCGACGACCTCAATGTGGCTGCCACCCGACAGTTCGATTGTGCCGCCCAAACGCCCGCCTCCCAGGGTCAAAACACCCGTGTCAGCGAGTTTGCTGTCACCGTTGGTTGAGTAGTCGAGTCGAAGCGTGCCCGCCTGAACGGTGTGATTGGGATTGAGAGCCGCGGGGGCATTGTTCCGCGAGGTGACCTCAGCGGAACCACTCAAAACGAGCGTACCGTCGCCCAACTGTGTGATGGCCCCACCGCCCGTCAGCGTTCTGTTCAGGGTCAGCGTCGCCCCTTCACCCACCAAGATGTTGGAATTGGCCAGGATATTCACATTCCCAGCCCAAAGGCTGTTTCCTGTGGAAGCGGCAAGAGTGCCACCGGCGAGAGTCATCTGCTCAACCGTGGTGTACTGCACATTGCGGAGATCCACCGTGGCATTTTGATTGCCCAATACCGTGGATCCGTTTGTTCCGCCACCCACAACAACCCCCGCACCACCGAGCTGCCCGAAGGCACCGTCCACAGTGGCCGCGAGAATGCCAGCCAGAACCAAGGTCTCCCCGCCATAGGAGTTACCCGTGAAGCGAAGCACCGGCGTGCCTGAGGCCGTGGCAGGCGTGCTCAAGGTGACGCTGATGCCCGGATTGATACTGATGACGGTTGTGCCGACAGGGATGCCTGTGCCAACCACCTGCTGCCCGACGCGAAGCCCGGTGGTGTCAGAAAGGGTGACCGTGGCACTGCCGCTGGTCACCGCCGTGGTATTTCTACCTGTAAACGCCCCGATGACCCAGGTCCCGTTGCCTGTCTTGGTCAGAGAGGTGGCACCGCCATCCCCGTCGCCAAGAACGAGATTCAACTCATTGTTACCACGATTGTTCCCGCCAAGGGTGAGCGTTCGTGTGCCAGTGCCAGTGAACCCTATGAAGGGCGACTGTGCGACTCCCCACCGGCTCACGGCTTGCAGCCGGGAGCCATCCGCAATGAGGGCCCCGGCGTTTTCTCCTGTGCCCAAGGTGAAAGAACGGTCCGTGGTGAAGGCTGATATGTTATTGTAGCGAAGGGCTCCGCCGTTAAGAACCAGGTTGGCGGCATCAGATGTCGGGGCACCGAGGCTGCTGGGGAAGGTCGAGAAGCCAATTGAGGCGGCATTCAGCACCCCGCCATTGATCACCGTGGGCCCCCTGTAGGTGCTGAGAGTGTCCGTGAGCGAAAACACTCCCTTGCCGTTCTTCTCCAAGGACACAGTGCCCGTGGAGACGAAGCTGTTCCGGAGCACACCGGCGTATGTGAAGCTCTCATCCGAGGTCACGGTGATCTTCGCGGTCCCGGTGCCATCGTTGGTGACGGCACCACTGCCGATGAGAGACGACACGCGGGTGTCATTTCCCATCAGATTCAGGACCCCACCGGCCAGGTTCAGCAGGTATCCATTCGGGTTGCTGCTGACCAGCGCTGTCGGACTGTCCAGGATGATCTCACCCGCGTTGATGGTCATCGTCCCGGTGGTGTTCGTGAAGGTGTTGGTGCCCGCGCCAGCATGCCCCAGCTTGAGATAACCGGCGTTGACCAGGATGTCCTCAGTCAGAGTGTTGGTGCCGCGGAGATCAATCTCGGAGCCGAGCACGCGGATGAAGCCGATGGTGTTGTCACCCGTGAGCCGCATCACATTGTAACCACCAAACTCGAGGCTGATGTTGGAGCCGTCGTTGGTAATCTGATTGTTGATGGTGACCGCGCCGGAAGCCACATCAATGGATTCGATGACCGAGTTGGCCGGGATGCCAAAACTGGTGCTTGAGGCCTTAACACTCGCTCCCACCGAAAGGGAGGCGGCAAGCGCCGGGCTGACGCGGATGATCTTGGTATTGGCATCAAAGGAACCGCTGATGGTGGCCGTGCGGCCCGTGATGGCTCCTGCGGTCTCCAGACCACCCGAGAAGTCATTATTGCCGCGGATTTCCAGCGCACCTTCGTTGCTGCTGTCCCCTTGGAAGATAAACCTGCCCTGCCGCCCATCAATGAAAGGCACTCCAGTTCCAGCGCCTGAGCCACCTCCCAGCACGAGCAACCGAGCATTGGCCACGCTCACCTGCGCATCACCGAGCCCCACCGTGATGCCACGATTGGCGTCATCGAGCGTGAAGGTGGATGTGGCGCGAAGCCGTCCTGCATTCAGCACGAGCTGGGCAGGATTAAAGGCCGCAGGATCTGCGCCAAGGCTTTCCTCACGACCGATTTCGAGGATGCCTTCATTGATGATGGTGCTGCCGCTGTAGGTGTTTGCCACGCCAAAGGTGAGTGTCGTGCCGCCTGTGAACGGCAGCGTGGTCTTCTGGGAAAGGGTGATCGTGTTGCCGTTGATCGCAGTCACCAGCGTGTTGGCAGGGATGCCGGAACCCGTCACCGTCGAACCGACGAAGATGTCCGTATTGCCGCCGCTGGAGATGACCACATCGGAACTGCCCGTGCCAAACGTTGCGGTGCGGGTGCTTTGGGGATTCAGCACGAGGGTTCCACGACCCGCCTTGGTCAGCGAAACCGAGTTGGTGCCATTGTTCCTGATCTGCGAATTGATGTTCATCGTGTTGGTGGGCAGATGAAGCATCAATTCATGCCCGCCGCCTGAGCCCGCTGTCAGGAAACCATTGCCAGAGATCGTCTGCGTGCCGCGGGAGGCAAGGATGCCCCCGCTCTGAACAAGCAGGCTGGAGCCGCCATTCAGCGTGAGCGTTGAACCGCCATTCTGCATGTTGAGCGAATTGACGATGGCAGCCGTGTTCGCATTGACAGACTGGCTGCCAGTCATCTTGACGTTGACGGCGGTGTTCGTCCACGCAGCCGGACCCGTGGTGGTGTAGTTACCTGCGGCGAGGGCCTGAATCATCTTTGACCCGTCGATGAAGGCCCACTCGTAGAAGGTGGACCCGCCCGATGCGGTGGCGCTGACAGCCCAGCCTCCGATGATGCCATTGGTATTGCCCAGGCCCGTAGTAACCGCTGCCCGTGCCTCGGTGAGTTCATTGGAACGAACGCTGTCAAACACTGCCATGGCGCCCTTGGTGCGTCCGGCAAAGCTGGAGAAGGTCAGCACGCTGCTGCCTGCCACGCTGCTGGAGTTAACCTCCGTGGTGTAAATCAGGTTTGAACCAGCTCTAAAGCTCAATGCGCCGACCGTTTCGTTGAACGTGATGGAACTGGCATGCTCGGACACCCCGGTTCCCACAAAGGTCATACGTCCGCCATCAAACACGATGGGGGTGCTGTTCGGAAGGCGGTCCGTGCGGTTTTCGCTATTGTCCAGTGAGACATTATCCGTGGCCAGCTGCGCCCTGTTGATGATGTTCAGTCCTGGTGCGTTGTTATTGGCCCCCAGCGAACTGCCGTGACCGCCGATCAGGATCTGAGTGAGGTCTGAGCCATAAATAAGGCCATTGCTGCCACGAAGGCGGACATCTCCCCCAATGACCTCGAGCGAGCCCGTGATGCTGGTAGCGGCATTGATGTTCAGCACGGCACCGTTGAGGATGTTGTCACCCGTGCCTTTGAGGCGCACCCCGCCAGCCGTAACCGTTACCGGCTGATTCCATGTCACGGTGGTCAGATTCTCGAGACCTTTGAGGAAAACCCCCTGGCCGCCGATGCTAAGCGGCGTGTTGAAATTGGCCGCGCCTCCATCGAGGAAGGAAATGCCCCCGCCGTAGGTGCTCAGGTTCCCGAAATTCAGCGTCTGGTTGGAGGTCGTGGCGTTCGCGGGCGCGGAGAGAGTAAACTGCGTGCCATTGAGCACGCTCATGATCACACTACCCGCCCGGATGCCAGAACCCGAAACAGCCATGCCTGCGGCGAGTCCGGAGGTCGAACCCACCGTCACCGTCTGCCCGCCAATGTTGGTGCTCGCACCAGTCTTGTTCAGACGCCCCAGATAACTCAGCGTGACCTGCGCTCCGAGAAGGCTGTCCTGGTTCACGGGAGCCTGGCTGAGCCTGTATTGGGTCGAGCTGATGATTTCCGAGATGAAAGTGCCATCCTGGATGCCGAGCCCTGACACTGGCGTCCCCACCACCAGCCCTTCTGTCGTGCCCACAGTGATGACCGGGTTGCCCCGGCGGAAAAGCACCTGCTGGGTGGGCGTGCCCACATTCAGAGTGCCGCTACCACCGTCACGGATGACGGAGCCGGAGCCTGTGATGATCTTGTTGAAATTGAGCGTGTCATTCACGGTCTGGAGCCCGAGGACGCCATCATTCTTCACGAAGCTATTAAAGTTGTTGGTCGTGCGCAGGTTGAGGCGGGCACCGCTCGTGACCGTGGTGGAACCTGTGTAGTTGATGTTGCCGAGGGACAGGGACTGCGTGCCGCTGCCGGTGACGACGAGGTTGAGGAGGCCGGTGCCGTCGTTGGTGGCCCGGTTGCGGAGGAAGCCGTTGAAGCTGCTGCTCTGGCCTGCGGCCGTATTGAGGATCAAAGTGCCGGATTTCGAGATGGCCTCACCCTCTGAGTTTTCGATCACGCCGCTGGCCGTGTAATCGGAGAGGCCGCCGACTGTTTCCGTGAAGCCCATCAGCTTGAAGTAAGGATTGTTACCCCCGTTACCCGTCGCAGCCAGACCATTCCCCCCGTCAAAGCGGAGGATGGTGTTATTTGCGATCTGCTCGCTGCCGCCGAGATGCACGACCGTGCTACCCAGGCCTCCGAGGCTTACATTGCCGATGATGAGATTGCTGCTCACGACCGCTCCGTTGGCGACAGCAGTTCCGTAGCTTGCAAGGCGAGCACCGGTGGTGGTAATCGGAGCCGAAACAGTGAAGGTGGTGGCAGAAAGGATGCTGGCCACCGTGGCATTGGCAGGAATTCCGGCCCCGGAAACGGGCATTCCGACGTACATGCCCGCCGTTGTGTTGGTGAACGCCGTGGTGCTTCCGCTATTGGCGGTGACGGCCACACCGGTTCCATTAGCAGTGGCGTTTGCAGAAATGTTGAACTGGGTGCCATTGGCATTGATGGAAGCCACCGTGGCGCCAGCAGGAATCCCCGTGCCGCTCACCGGCATGCCAATGAAGAACCCGGCCGTGGTCCCGCCGCCAGTGAGGGTCACGGTGGCATTGCCGTTGGTCGTATTGGCGGTGAAGCCCTGCTGCACAAACGACGTCAGGAAGCTGCCGTAGCTCGTCGAAGTGTTGCTCGCCGTGCCCGTGGCAGCCGTGGAGAGGCCGATGCTCGTCGTATTGTTGAGCTCGTTGTAGGAAACGCTGGTGATCGTGGTGGCCGTGTTGAGGTTTGTATTCCCGGAAAGCGGCATTCCAGCCGCCAGAAGGGCTGTGACATCTCCCGAGATGGTGGCGGTCTGGCTGCCACTCGTCGTGCTCAGCGAGAGCCCCGTGCCACCGCTCAGGCCACCAAACATGGAAGGAGCCTTGGCGAGCACGAGTTGGGGATTGCCGGCATCCCCGAAACCGCGGCTGAAGACACGGGTGTCACCCGTGTAACTATTGGCAGTCACACCGCTGAAAGTCACCCGGCCAGCTCCCATCACAGCAAGCTCGCGGGCACCGCCGGTCTGGGAGATGGCTCCGCTGATATCGAGGCGGGCAGTGGCTCCACCGGAGTTCACGTTCAGATTGAGACCGGCCTGGAGCTCAATCGGGGCATTGATCACATCCACTCCCACGGTGGTGCTGTTCGACTGTGTCTTGGAGATGAGGGCGCGTCCGTAGTTCCCGTTGTTCATCTGGAGGCTTCCACCCGTCCCGGAGACGATGTTGAAGTTGTGCGTGTTGTTCGCATCGCCGATCACGACCTTGCCAGCGAGCTTGCTTCCATCCAGGGCAATGTTGGAAATGGACCCGATGTTGGAGGTGAGCGAGGCGATGGTAGAAGCGCCGTTTGGCACCGCCTGGGTGCGCCAGTTGGTGCTCAAATTCCACGAACCGCTGGCAGCGGTGGCATAGGTGCCGATGCTCACAGGAGCGTTCGGCGGAAGATTCACAATGGCGAGCACGCCATGAGCGGCGAACTGGCTGACATCGTAAACAAGGCTCCCAGGCAGCGTGGGGAGCATCAGGTTGCCCCCGCCAGTGCCGCCATTCCGATAATTGCTGCCAGCATCAAAGGTTGAAGCCAGGGTGTCGAAGCCAGTCCAGTCACCCAGGTCAAGAATATCACCAAACTGGGCCGCGGAGAAGTAGCCGTTGTCCACGATGGTGATCAGTGCATTCCCCAGCGTGAGCGTTCCATTGATGTTCAGCAGGTCATGTGCCCCAGCGGGCATGATCGCGCTGTTCCACGAGTTCAGCGTAGAGGACAGTGTGTTGTATCCGCCAAGACCCGCGTAAGTCCCGCTGGCCATCTGCCCGATGATGTTCCCATCGTTAAACGTGCGGCTGGCGACTCCAAAGCTGAGCCCGGCCCCGCTGCTGACGAGGAGATTCCCATTGAAAGTGAGTGTGCCAATGCCAGCACCCGCATTATCACCCGGTGAAACACCACCGAGAGCTCCGATGACATGGTTCGTGACACTGGCAGTGCCATCAATCAAGCCGGTGCCAGCCACAAGACCGCCATTGACGGTCAGAGCGCCAGCGCCCGTGCGTCCGACGCCTGCGAGCCCCACCTGAAGCACGCCTGCGTTCACGGTGGTGGTACCCGTATAGGTATTGGAACCAGCGAGGACCCATGTGCCGTCTCCCGCCTTGGCAAGGGAGGTGGGATTCGCGGGCGAGTTGTCCGAAATGATGCCGCTGAGACGGTTCGCCGCGGTGGAGGAGCCGCCGAGGGTGAGCATCTTGCTGCCAGCGCCAGAGGAAGTGATATTGCTTTCGAGGATCAACGCGCCTGTGCCACTGGCCTCAATGGTGCCTCCCCCTGTCGTGCCCGCCAGATTGAAGAGGCGGTCCGTGCTCTCACCTTGACCCGTGTAGCGCAGGGTGCCCGTCGTGGTGCCAAGACCAAGAGAAATGGTTCCCGCCAAAGCGGAAGTCGGAGCGCCCAGGCTGCTGCCAGCCACACCACCGCTGACGCGGTTCAGGGAGGAAACGGCCAGAGTTCCCTCCTCAATGGTTGTGCTTCCAGTGAAGGTGCTGCCAGTAAACACCAGACTGTCATCGGTGAAATCGGAGGTGAGCGGAGTGCTGACCGTGATGCTGACACCAGGGTTGATCGACGTGACCCTTGTGCCTGCCGCCAGCCCAGAGCCGGAAACAATCTGACCGACAGAGATCTGTGAAGTGTTGCTCATCGAAATCGTGGAACTGGCAGCCACACCGCTGCCCACGCCATTGACCGAAGCATCGACGGTCCAGACACCTTCACCTCTCTTCACCAGTGAAAGCGCGCTGGCGTTATCGCGGAGCACTCCACTGAAAAGGTTCGCACCCGTGTTCGTGCCACCCAGTTCCAGGGTCTTGGCCCCAGTGCCCGAAACACCCAAGCTACCGCTGAGGATCAGCGCCCCGCTGCCCGAGGAACGAATAAATCCGCCGCCAGTGGTGCCCGCCAGGTTAAACACACGGTCACTGACCTCTCCGGTGCCTTTATACACCAAGCCACCAGTGAGCGTGCCGCTGCCGAGACTGATGACCGATGCCGCCAGACTGGAAGGCACGCCAAGGCTGGAGAAGGAAGCCCCATTGGCCGAGTTATTCAGGGATTGCACAGTCAAAGAACCTTCCTGGATCGTGGTGCTGCCACCAAAGGTGTTGTTACCAGTGAGGTTCCAGTTCCCCGCACCTGCCTTCACAAGGCTGAAGGCCCCCGTGAGCAAGGGAGCAAAGGTGTTCTCCCCGGTGTTGGAGCCGGCGAGCGTGAGCACGCGCGGCGTGCTGAAGGTAAGCAAGTCATTGGCCGGGTCAGTCGTAGTGCTGGCCGAGTTCAGGCTGAGCGTGAAGGTGGAAGGTCCTCCAATCGAGGCAATAACGGCCCCCGCCGGAATGCCGTCCCCTTGGACGGACATGCCCACAGAAAGCCCAGTCGTATCCACACCTGTGACGACAGCGGAGTCCGCAGTCCGGCTTGCCGCTCGAGGAGCCACATCAGGCTGGGCGATGCTTCCCGTGCTGGTAAAGCTGAGCGTGGCCGCACCTGTGCCGGAGGATTCAATGCGCCCACCCGTGATTCCGACTGAGAAGAGGCGGTCGGTGGTGGCTGCGGTGGTGCCGGAGTAGCGCAGAATGCCGTTGCCGCTGAGGAGAAGGCTGGAGGTGCCGGCGGAGGAGATGCCGAGGCCCGAAGATGCGCCGCCGTTGGTGAGATTCTTCACATTCAAAACGCCACCGGTGATGCTCACGGGGCCGGCGAAGGTATTCGCCGCCGTCAGCTCCAGTTCGCCTGTGCCGGCCTTGGTGATGCCGAAGAGATTGCTGTTGTCACCGATGACCCCGCTGACCGTGAGCGGATTGCCTCCGTTGACCGTCCAGGCGATATTTTGCGCCCCGAGGGCCACCGGAGCGCTGATGGTGTGGGCCGCGCTGCCAGCATCCACATTCACGGCGCTATTGATGGTGAGCACATGGGGTCCGCCAACAGTCACCGTGCTGGTGGCCTGATTATTGAAGTTGAGACTGCCGATGGACATCGCCTCCCCCAGCGTGGTGTTCACGTTGGCGCCGCCGCCATTGATCGAGAAGAACACATTGTCCACCGCGTCCGGTTTCGAGGCGGAAACAGCTCCGCCGGTGATGGCGTTACGCCAGTTGCCAGCACTGTTCCATGTGCTGCCACCCGCTCCAGACCAATAGTGCTGGTTAATGGTGGCGGCAGACACATTGAGGCGAACCTTGGCAGGGTTTGTAATGTCCAGGGCAAGGTTGTAAGCAACGCCAGGATTCAAGATGACCACATTGGAAGCGAGTTGGAGATTCCCAGCGCCTGAGATGGCGGGGCTTCCAACCGTGCCTGACACATTGATCAGGTCGTAGATGCCAGATGTGATTGTGGCAGTCGTGGAACTCGGGGATACCAGAGCCGTAAGAGGGCTGATCACGACTCGTGCGGGACTGCCGCTGAAGGTGACACCGCGTGACACATCAATCTTATCCGTGCCGGTGGCCAAACCGCCAAGGTCGAACGCCAGGCGCGTAATGTTGGACGAACTTGAGTTCACGGTGAGGCCCGTGGCCACCGAATCGTTCTGCCTCAGATTGAACGTTCCGATCTGCTGATCGCCAATCATCGAAAAGGTGCTGCCAGGCTGCAAGGTCAGCGAGGCACCCACGCCGGGGGTGCCAGTGGAGCCGGCCGTGTAGAAGTTGTTTGCTCCCGAGCCAGTTTGAACCCCCAAGGTAGCCCCGCCTGAGACGGTGATGGCAGTGTTGTTCAGCGCCCCCGTGGCTGTGGCGCCTGTGGCGTCCATGCGGCGCAAAATGAGCGAGCCCGCCTGAACGGTGGTGGCCCCGGTGTAGCCGGAGGCCGAGGCCATATTGCCGGAGATCGCCCAAGTTCCTGTGCCGGTCTTGGTGAGCGTGGAAGGATTGGAAGCACCGTTGTTAAGAAGAACTGGAGCAAAAATATTGGTGAGACCGGCAGCGGAATTTCCACCCAGAGTGAGACCGCGATTAGCGTTTGCCGCGTCAAAGGCGATATTGCCAGTGTTCGAGAGCGTCAGAGCTCCAGAGCCCGAGGATTCGATCACAGCGGACGAAGCGCCAATGGTGAACAGCTTGTCCGAGGTGGTTGTGCCTCCAGTGTAGCGCAAAGTCCCCCCGTTGGAGATGACGATCCTGCTGGCAGCTGTCGAGTTGGAGAACCCAAGGCTGTCAGCCTGAGAGCTGACTTTCAGCGAGCCAATCTCAAGCACGCCGCCGCTGATGGTGGTGGTGCCGGTGTAGGCATTGACACCCGGCAGAGCAAGCGTGCCAGTGCCGCTCTTCACCAGACTGAGAGCACCTGCGACGTGGCCTGCGAAGGTCGTGCTGGCAGTTCCGCTGACTGTGAGAGTGGCGGCGGTTCCGGAATTCGTCAAAATCCCTCCCGTGGCTGTCGTCGATCCTGCCAGCGAGGCCACCGTGACGTTCTGACCATTCATGTTGAAGGTGGCCCCTGGGCCGACGGTGAGGTCCGTGCCGGACGGAATGACTCCACCGACACCCAGTTGGAGAAGACCTCCAAGCACCGTCGTAGCACCGCTGTAGTTGTTGGTCCCGTTGCTCAGCACGAGGATGCCGTCACCAGCCTTCGTGAGGCCGCCACCGGTGCCGGTGATCTGCCCCGAAAGCGTGGCGGTGACCTGCGGATTCGCGACGGAGATGGTGCGCGGGGCCCCGCTGATGGTGACGGTCCCGCTGAGGGTGACATTGTTGGCAGCCAAGGTGCCTCCAAAATTCAGGTTGCCATTGAGAGCCACCGGATTGGCAATGGTCACCGCGGCCGGGAGGGCGAAGGTGAGGCTGCCGTTGGTGATGGCACCAGTAGAGTTTGTGTTAACAGAAAGGCGAATGCTGGTGGGTGACAAGATCGCCGCGATGGTGGCGTTTGCGGGCACGTTTCCACCAGTGACGGTCATGCCTGGGAGTAGCGCCCCGGTGCCTCCGGGGACGGTCACGGTGCTGCTGCTATTACCGGTGGTGGCGATGAGGGCGGCCGGGGCCGCAGCCATCAACGTGCCGCCATTGATCGTGAGCGTGCCAGTGCCGAAGGGGCCGCTGGTCACGGCACCCACGGAGGAGGCGGCAAGAATCACGGACCCCTCCTGAAGGGTGAATCCGCCGGTAAAGGCATTCTGACCACCCAGCACAAGGCCGCCAGCACCGGTTTTCGTGATGTTCCCGCCTGCGCTGACAATGTCCGAGGTGACCACGAGGCTCACGGGGGCAAGCCCTGTGGTGTTAATAACTGGAGCGGCGTTCGTGAGACGCAATACGCCACCTGCCAGGGTGGGCGCGTTGCCGGTGTTGTCATTGCTAGCAGTCAGAGCGTTCGCTCCGCTGAGGGTAAGACTGCCACGACCGGCTCCGACGCCGTAGAAAGTGAGCGCCGCATTGGTGCCGTTCGCAGTGCCCGTGAGAGCCTGGGAAAGCGTCACCGTGCGGGTGTTGACATCAATCGACTGGATGGTTGTGCCAGCAGGGATGTTTCCACTACCAGTCACAAGCTGACCCACCGCCAGTCCCGCCACAGTTGGCACGACGAAGGTGTTGCCCGAGAAGGGCACGGTGGCCACGGTGGCGGTGGTGGTATTGAAGTCGATCGAAGGCGAGGCTGCGCCGCCATTGCCGTTCATGGTCAAGCTGTTGAAGGTGCTGGCTCCTGCCGCAGGATTTACCAGAGGGCTGAAGGAACCACTGCCATTGATGGTGATGTTGCTGGTGGCTGCGATCTGCCCGTTGCGGCCGACCTCGTTCAAGACACCGCCATTGATGATGACATTGCCAGGGACGACGATCGCTGTCCCACCAGCAGCAAGGTTCAGTGTGCCTTGATTGACGATGGTGTCCCCACGGTAGGTGTTGGACAGATTTGCCACGTTCAATGACTGGCTGCCGGTTGTCGTGAAGGCGTTGGACACACGGTAATGATTCGGGCCGAGAACCTCCGTGATCACGGTGCCCACGGGCAGAGCGCCTCCAGAGACCGTCATGCCTGCCCCGAGGGTAAACTGAGAGGGGGTGGAGGCGATGCGAACAGTGTCAGCCGTGCCGAAACTGGTGCTGACACCCGTGCCGTCCTCCGTCGCTGCATTGCTGAGGGTGATCGTGTTGGTCTGCGTATTGACGGCAGAGACAGTCGTATCGGCAGGGACATTGGGATTTCCGCTGACTGGCATGCCGACGTAGAACTGGGTCGCGTCAGCCACGCTCACCGAATTGCTTCCCTTGACGGTGGTGATGCTGATGTTTGACACTCCCACCGTGCCTGTCGTCGCGCTGGAAGAGGCCAGATAAGTCAGGGTTTGCGTCGTTCCATTGGTGTTGGCCCCATTGTTCGGGACAATCGGAGAAGAAAGGGAGAAATGGTTCGGCCCGAGAATCGCTGCCACGGTGGCTCCGGCGGGCATGCCGGTGCCGGAGACCGGCATGCCGACAATCATGCCCGTGGTCGTGCCGACTCGCACGGTGGAACTATTCCCCACGGTGGTATTCACGTTCTGTGCGGTGCCGGTCGCCGCCGCGCTCAGGGTGAGCCTGTTGGTTGCCAGATCAATGCTCGAGATGGTGGTGTTGGCCGGAATGTTGGGATTCCCGCTGAGAGCCATCCCAACGTGGAACAGCGAGGCATTGGTGACCTGGATGGTCGTGCTACCATCGTTTGTCGTCAGAGCCTGCGTCGTGGTGCCAAGGACGCTGCTCACCTGGGCGGAGGGAGACAGGGTGAGGGTTCCTGTGCCGGACTTCACCAGTCCAGTCGCGCCGCTGATCGGTGCGTTGATCGTCGTCGTGTTCGCCGAGACCCAGGAGAAAAGGTGCGAACTGGTAACGGGTGCGCCAGATGTCACCGGCGCGCCTGCGGTCAGCCTGCTGTTAAACACGCCAGCATTGATGGAAATGGCCTGATCAGCATCCGTCATCAGCCCTCCGCTGGTCAGATTGAGGACCACCTCCTGACTTCCAGATCCAAGCGTCATGGTTTGCCCTCCACCGGGTGCCATGCGCAGGGAGTTGATGCTGCGAAGTGACACGGTCGGCGTCGTGTTCAATCGCCCCACGGTCCGGCTGCTGCCATCGTTCACATTCGCCGTCGCCACCAGGGTCGTGCTGCTCAGATCGGTGCCAGTGAAACCGGCGAAACCGGCACCAAAGCCCATGCGACCAACCCCCTGGTCATTCTGATAAGTGGCAAAGCTGTAGTTGCCGGTGGCCGCATTGTTGCCTCCGGCCACAGCCCAGCCTCCGATGATTCCGTTGGTCAGGGTTGCCGCGTCGAAATTGACTCCATTGACCTGGCTCACGAAGACACGCGGCTGCGCTCCGACGTTCGCATCATCGGCCGTTCCGCCGAGAGTGAGATTGTTTCCCGCATTGAAGAGGATGACTCCGCCATTGGCCGGATCGCGGGTCAGGTTGCCGATGTTGAGGGTGTAGGAACCAGAGGTGGTGTTTCCAAGCTCGAAGATCGAAATGTTCGAAGCGCCACGCTCCAAGTTCAGCGTGCCGACTGTTTCACTGTCCGAAGCCTGCCGTCCGTTAACGACCAATGAACCGCTGCTCATATTCACGACCCCTGTGTCACTGAGGCGGTTCTGGCTGGAGGTCAGGCCCTGGTTGTCGATGGTGAGCGTGGCGGACCGGATGTTCACCGCGCTGGTGTTCAGCAGGGAAGCGCTGTCACGCAAGATGACGCCGCCGGCCAGGACGTTGGTGGAGCCGGTGTGCGTCAGGGCAGAAGTGAAGGTGGTTACACCCGAGTTGCTGAGGCCCGTTTTATAGTATGAAACAGCACCGGAGAGACTTCCGCCAAACACCGTGTTCCCAGTGCTGGTGCCGGAGTCGTTGAACAACAAGGCCGGAGCGGCGCTGGTGATCGTGCCAGCCTGGCCCGGTGTCGTATTGTTGCTCGTGAGCAGACCGATGATCTGCGTTCCACCGGCAAGGTCGAGCACGCCACCATTCATCCGCAAATCAGAGGCACCAACGTTGGCGAAGGTCGGACGCACAAGGAGAGTGTTGTTTCCGGCGGCCAGGACGAGGCGTCCGTTGTTCACCGTCGTGACTGCATTCATGAGGCTTGCCTTCGTCAGAGTAACAGTGCCTGGGCCCGTCTTGATCAAACCGTTGCTGGACAGCCCCGCAGCAAGCGAGACGTTGTTCGCCGTGGCCGTGGCAGCGGAGGAAATAGTGAACTGCGTCGCATTGGTGATACCCGCCACAGTAGCCCCAGCAGGAATTCCTTGTCCACTAACAGGGGAGCCCACCGCAAGAGCAGAGGTATTGCCACTAACCAAGGTCACTGTCGTTGTGCCATTGGTGTTCACAGTAAACACTTGGTTAGCCACCCCACCCAGATAAGCGCCAATCGTGGTATCACCCACCCCATGGATGGTCAGAGGGCGACCGGAGGAATTGATCTGCCCACCCGCAAGGCCAAGATTACCGCCCAAGCCAAGAATACCACCGGATGCCACGGTAATGGCTGTCATTTGGCCGTTGGGACCAAACAATGTTCCGGCAGGGCTCGCAACAGAACCGACTCCACCCGTCAATACTGCACCGCCGCCTGTCGTCAGGACAAGGGAGTTGACCAGCGTATTGTCAAAAACCTGCTTCATCTGGTTCAGGCTGACGTTGGTGTTGAGTCCGATGTTATTGGCGGTCTGACCGCTCAACACGACAGGCAGTGAATTGCCGAAGTAGGTATTGGAGTTGGCAGTCGCCATCTCTGCCGCCGTCAGCAGACGGAAGCCAGTGCCGCTCACATGCGTCACGAAACCCGTGCCCATGCCCGTCGTGCTAACATCCCCCAGGATATCAGGACGGATGGACATCGTGGTGCTGCCTGCCGCTCCGCCGGCACCGATCAGATTCGGAGTGGTGGCCGAAACCGTGCCAGCGGTGCCCCCGCTGCCATTCAGCCCGGGGCCTCGGAACAGGGCCGTGCCCCCGCCTGTGCCCAAAGCACCCAGTGTTCCTAGCGAAAGGGAAGTGCTGGTGGAGCTCAGTGTGATGATGCCTCCACCATTCGTCACCGTCAGCGTGGCCAGCTGCTCAGCCACCGGCGAAGCGCCGCCAATGATGTTCAAGGAGCCACCGGACAGGTTCAACACCCGGCCGGAGCTAGCGGTGGAGATATCCGTGAAGTTTGTGCCGCCAAGGCGGTTGCCCAACACACTGCTGCTATTATCCAAGCTCAGCACACCACCCGAGTTCAGGGTGTACGTGGTAAAATTCACTTTTGCTGACGCATTGTTCAAGAGCACTCGTCCCTGATTGACCGTCAAAGTGCCGGAAGTGCCGAGGGTGGAAGCGCTTGAGCTATCGCCAGCCAACGTCCAAGTGCCCGAGCCAAGTTTCTCCACATTCAACCGGCCACGGGTGAACTCAGAGTCAAACACCCCGGAGAAGGTGCTGTCAGTGTTGTCATACCCGGTCCGCAAGGAGCCCGCAGTGCTGAGGTTGTAGTTTTCCACTCGTCCGCTGCCCGCCAGAGAGCCGATCACCCCGGTAAGCCCGCGAAGGTCAAAAATGGTGCCTGCGGCAAGATTTACTCTTCCCTGTCCCAGATTTGCCGTGCTCTGAGAAACGGCCACTCCACCACTGGAAACCTGCAAGGTTCCACTGAAGGGACTCTGCCCGCCAAGACCAAGATAGCCTGTGCCGCTCTTTGTGATGGTTCCCGAACCAATCAAAGCGGCGTTCACCGCAAGGCCGATCTGGCCCGGATTGATGCTGCTGGCCGCGATGTCAAAGGTTTGCCCGGCTGAAACATCCAGGAAGCCGTTGAGCACTGGAATACTGTTGAGATTGCTGTGATCACCGGCGCTGATCAGGCCCGTCACTTTCAACACGCCACCACCCGAATCCACCGAAGGGCCGGTGTTGGAATTCGATCCTCCGTCGTTGTTGAAGACAAGAGCTCCAATCGTTTCATCAAAGCGGTTCAGGTGCAGGCGGGCACCGCCGTTAAGGGTGACGGTGGCTGAGTCGGCGATCTGATTGGCCTGAACAGAGCCGGAAACTCCTGTCTGTGACACGTTGATGAACACGGTCGAGTTGCCGATCGGCATCGAATCGGTCCCTGTCGTGCCGCCGGAGATGATGAGGTTACCCGTGATGGCCGTGGCTCCCAGCGTGTTGAGGTTCACATTCACGCCGTTCACAAAGGTCGTGCCGGAATAGGTATTCGCCCCAAGGAGAGTAATGTTCGGGTTATTGCCCGTCTGCCCGACGCCTGAAAGGACCAAGTTCACGGGGTTTCCATTATCCTGAATGGATGAGAACACATTCAGGGTGCCCTGGCCGATGGTCAAAAAGAGCTCCTGCTGGGCGGTGGCGGTCGTGAGCCGTCCTGCAGCCACGGTGTTACCAATGCTGCGAGTGTTGTTATCAAGACCGGCAAGGATACCGCCGCTCTTCACCACCAAGGTGTCCTGAGGAAGGGTGAAAAGCAGGTTGGAGGTGCCTCCGCTAAGAGTCACCGAATTCACCGTCACGCCCCCCAGACCAATAGTCACCGTCGAGCCAGCTCCGGCGACGGTGCCGATCTTGATGTTTGTGTTATCGAGGCCGGCTGCCGAGGACAGCCCTGCTCCATTGGCAAAAGTCGTGATGAAATTGCCGGCGGGGCGCACGCCAGCCCCGCTTTCATAGGTGGCAAACTGAATGTTTGTGCCACCATCGGAGGCTGGATCGATACCCTGGGCAACTGCCCACCCACCAATAAGGCCATTCGTGAGTGCCGGAGCAGTGTTGAAGAACACATTTCCATTGCTTCCCATCGAGCCGCTGCTGGAGAAATTCACCGTGGCCCCGGTGGACCGTCCAGCCAGGCTGTTAAATTTCACAATGGCCGTTCCCGTGCTAGGATTCACACCGATCACGGAGGCACCGCCAGCCAATGTGAGACTGCCAAGCTCAATCAAACTGTTGGTGCCGTTACGGGACTGGAAGAGGAAACCACCGCTGTTGAGGGTGATTGGAGTTGCACTGCTCAGGCGCTGAACTGCCTCAACTCCGTTGTCGTTCCAAGCCAGGGCCGCGCGGCGGATGGTCAGGCTGCTGATGCTGGTGAAAGCACCACTGTCCAGAAGCTGCGTCTGGCCGCCTTGAAGCGTCAGCGAGCCGGTCATGGTGTTGTTGGAACGCACGTTCCAGGTGCTACCGCCGTCTTTGACGAGATTGATTACGCTTCCGGGGCCGCCACTGATGTTCCCGGCCCATTCCCGGTTTGCGTTGGTTCCGATCCGCATGGTGGCGGCAGTAGTGGAGCTGTTGATGATGGAGCCACCACGGCCCGCGAGGCTCGTCTCGCTTACCAAGTTGGCGAAAATCTGCGAACTGCCATTCAGATCAAGCGTGCCACCGTTGTTCACCACCAAGAGCTGCCCGGACGGACCCGATCCCAAGTTGCCGACCGTGGGAGCCGTTGTGTAGGCCAGAAGCAATGCCCTGTTCAGCGTCTGGCCGGTTTGTCCCAGACGCAATGTTCCCTGATTTACAACCGTGCTGCCCAAAATCTGAGCTGCCGAATTCAGAGAAAGCGTTCCAGCCCCGGCCTTTGTGAGTCCCGAGACATTGTAAATCCTCAAGGGATTCGCCGCCGTGCCCAAGTCAAGAGTGGCACCTGACAAGGTGTGAACGATCAACTCTCTGTTGAATATATTGCCGTTCGTTGGGTTGTTTGGAGCGAGAACACCGACGCCATCGCCAATAATGCTGCTCGTGCCAGAACGCGCGAGGATTCCTCCAGACTCCAGCAAAAGCGTCCTCCCGGCGTTGATTGTCAGAACCGCACCCGAATCGAAGGTGATCGAATTGATGTTTTGCGCTCCCGCAGTGCTGGCTGTCAATGCACTGGC
>JBKCXA010000655.1:0-3019 GCA_046316935.1 Prosthecobacter sp. | reverse complement strand
CTGCGGCCGAGGCAGGGCAGGATCAGGCCGGTGTGGCCGGTAATGACGTGGCTGCGATTGAGCTTCGTGCAAATGTGAACGGTGAGCGAGCAACGGCGCAAGGCTTCAGCGGTGTATTCGGTGTCTGGCGTGGCCTGGAGGAAATTGCCGCCAAGGGCATAAAACACCTTCGCGCGGCCTTCGTGCATCGCTTTGATGGCCGCGACGGTGTCGTAGCCATGATGACGTGGCGATTGGAAGGCGAACTCGCGGTCGAGGTTGTCGTGGAACCACGCGGGCATCTTCTCAAACACACCCATCGTGCGGTCACCCTGCACATTGCTGTGGCCGCGCACGGGGCACAGGCCGGCGCTTTCGCGACCGATGGCACCAAGCAGCAGATGGATGTTCACCACCTCCTGGATGGTGGCGACGGCGTTCTTGTGCTGCGTGAGGCCCATCGCCCAGCAGGTGATGACCTTGCGCGAGCCACGGGCGCATTGCCGCGCGGCCTTTTCGATCTCGCTGCGAGAAATGCCGCTCACTCGTTCCAGTTCCGCCCAGTCGAGCGACCGCAGATGCGCCTCGTAGTCCGCAAAACCGAGCGTGTGCGTGGAAATGAACTCACGATCCATGCTGCCATCTTCGACCAAGGTCTTCGCGATGCCTTTGAGCAGCGCCTGATCGCCATTCGCCCGCACCTGCATGAACTGCTTCGCGAGCGGCGTGGCCATGCCGAGCACGCCTTTGACCTGCTGCGGATGCATGAAGCCCGTGAGCCCCGCTTCCATCATCGGATTGATGGCGATGATCTCCGCGCCAGCCTCGACGGCACGTTGCAGCGAGCTCAGCATGCGCGGGTGATTCGTGCCCGGATTTTGCCCGATGATGAGGATCGTCTCGGCCGTTTCGAGGTCCTTCAGCGTCACCGTGCCCTTGCCGATGCCCACGCTTTGCCCCAGCGCCGCACCGCTGCTCTCGTGGCACATGTTCGAGCAGTCCGGCAGGTTGTTCGTGCCAAACTGACGAACGAAAAGCTGGTAAAGAAACGCCGCCTCATTCGTGGCTCGGCCGCTGGTGTAAAACACCGCCTCATCCGGCGAGGCGAGCGCGTTCAGCTCCTTCGCGATCAATTCAAACGCCTCGTCCCACGCGATGGCCTCGTAATGCGTCGCGCCGGGTCGCAGCACCATCGGCTGCGTGATGCGGCCCGCCTGGTCCATTTCGTAATCGCTCATCTTCGCGATCTCCGGCAGGCTGAACTGCGCAAAAAAGGCCGGTGTGACTTTTTTCTTCGTCGTCTCCGACGCGATGGCCTTCGCGCCGTTTTCGCAGAACTCGAAGGCACTGCGATGATCCTCCGGATCAGGCCAGGCACAGCTCGGGCAGTCAAAACCCTCCCACTGGTTCAGATTCAGCATTGCCGAGGTGCCGCGCATGAGGCCGCTGTTGCCGTAAACATGCTTCAGCGAGTTCGCCACGGCAGGCACGCCCGCGGCGGCGGCCTTCGGGTCATCGAGTTCGAGGCCGGTGAGACGATCCGGCGGCTGTGCAGGCACAAGTGGGGCAGTAACAGGAGGCATGGGGGGAGGCGCAGATAGGCCGAGGCGCTTACGAGTGCAATCAGCGGATGGATGAGAGGCGGAAGGCTTCTTGACCTCCTGTGGACTTCCTGCCTATTCCGGCATGCTTCTACGCCTTCTCCTCCTCGCCCTGCTCACGACCTCCCTGCCCGCCCAAACGGATGCGAAAGCCCAGCTCGCCGAGGCGCAAAAGATGCTGAAGGAGACCTCACCAGGCGTTTTTGATCTCAACGGCATCCAAATCACCGCGGCGACCCGTGAGGTGCGGATCCCCTGCTCTGTCCTGCATCAAAAACTGCCCATCGAGTATGCGCTGTGCAATGACACCGGTGAAAAATTACACGAAACGATCCTGCAAACCGCCGTGCGGCCGATCCAGGTGCAACTGGCGCTGCTGCTGGCGAACTACCAACCGGCCACCAAGGGCATCCTCGACAAGCTCGATGCCAAGGATGAACGCCCCTACACCGAACCGGACACCGAGCCGCAGACACCCGGTGCCAACCGCCTGGCCATCCAGTGCGAGTGGAAGGAGGGCGACAAGCTCAAAAAAGTGCCGCTCTCCGATTTCATCCAGAACAGCGACACGCGGAAGACACCCGAGGACCTCGACACCTGGATCTTTAACGGCAGCAAGATCGACAAGGATGGCTTCAACGCGGAAATCACCGGCTCCATCATCTCCACCTATGTGGACCGCCTGGCCGTCATCAACTCCGCTGCCAAGGGCAACCATCGCGACGACCTGTGGATCAGCATGCCCTCGAACATTCCCGCCGAGGAAACGCCGGTGACGCTCATCATCACCCCGGCGGCGAAGTGAGAAAACAAAACGGGCCGGAGGTTGAGTCCGGCCCGTCTTGGCAGAGGAAAGGTGTTTGTTTGTGAGTCAGGACGCCTTTGAAGCCCCGGTGATGACTTCCACCAGACGCGGACAGAGCACCGCGTGGGAAAACTCGGACGCCAAGGTCTGTGCCGCGGGATTCGGCGGCTGCGGTCCACGCCTTGCCGCCTCCCTCACCTCGGCAACCACACGCTCCACATCCCCATGCTGAGCCAGACGGGCATAGCTGGGATCTCCCAGACGGCGTGCGAGGTCTCCACCATGGCTCTGCTCAGGCCCGACAAAAAGCAACGGGATGCCGAGTGACAGGATGTTGTAGAGTTTGCAGGGATGCACGAGGCCGACAAAAGGCTCGCCCATGACGACGAGATGCAAATCAGCACTCGAAAGCGACCCGGAGAGCTCCTCCATCGGCTGATAAGGCAGCGTGGAGATGTTGGAGAGAGCCTTCTCCTTCTGGAAGGACTGCACCTTCTTGAACTCGCTGCCACCGCCAACAAACAAGAAGTGAATGTGAGCCTCGCCCTTCAGCGCCTCCGCAGCCGCCAACACCGTGTCGAGCGGATGACAGGGACTGTGATTACCGGAATACATCACGATGAATTTGCCGTTC